>NZ_RZSR01000054.1:0-12520 GCF_004023265.1 Mesorhizobium sp. M1A.F.Ca.IN.020.06.1.1 | reverse complement strand
GCCACGGTCCCGGCGTATGTTTCGCTGCTTCGGTCACGGTGTTCTCCATCTATCGCGGTATCGGGCTTGCGGATCACGCCGCTTCCTTCTTTTCGGCTTCCATGCGGTCGAGCAGCGTCAAGGCGCTGTCGGCATGGGATTTGGCGAGGATCAGGCTGCTCTCGGTCGGGACGAGGTTGCAGAGCCGGTCGGTCTGCCAGTGCTCGATCCAGCCCTTAAGGTCGGTCAGGTGCTGGCGGAGGGCGGCGGAGCGCGACATCACGCGTCGCCAATCGTTAGGCCGAACGGCACGACGCCATCGACGATGGACCGCCAGTGAGCGATGACATCAGGATGGGCGACGTCCCACTTGCCCTGCAAATTCTTGGCGGCTTCGGCCTGGAGGGCGTCCCATGTGCGCTGTGAGACGGCCGTGAACCTTTCGCCGTACTGCGGGTAGAGAAGGTCGTCGAAGTTCTGGAAACGGGCACCGGTCTTGCCGATGCTGGGAGCGCCCCAAGCGCGAGCGAACTCCCAGAGGATTGCGCCGGCCTGGTAGCCGGTGACACCGCCGTGTTCATGCTTGTTGCAGGCCCAGGCAGTTGCGGCGGCGATCGATCCTATGGCGACGCAAATCGTGCCATAATCGTGCTGCCGCCCCATGACATCGGCGATGAACGCCGGCAACTCGGCGAGCGTCACGGTCTTGATCTTCGGCGCCAGCTCGTTGCGGAGATCGGCTTCGGTGTTTGGCTCGTCAGTCATGGGTCACTCCCAAGCGCGCGTCGTGGTCGGCGGCGCAGTTGTCGTTGAAATCCTGGATGGCTTCGGCTTCGGTGCGGCCCCAGCCGTAGTTGCCGGCCTCTTCCTCGCCCTCGTAGTGGGCGCACCAGTCGTAATCCCGGACCGGGATGGGCGGGTTCATGTGCGAGGTGACGATCTTGCGGTCGGGCATGTCACCGGCCCTCCGCCTTGGCGATCGCCTCACGGGCGACCCTCATCCGCTTGATAGCGTCGCCATGGCCAGAGCAGACGATGCGGATTTCATCGCCCCAGTAGGACGCGTCGGCATCGCAAAGCGCCTTCAACGCCGCCAGCATGTCTGGCGCCGCGGCGATCAGGCGGGCGTTCGGTTCGGCCATTTCGGCGAGGAACGGGAGGGGCCTGCTGTCACCGCCGTTGCGAACGGACATGCTGCTCGGGTTCGACATCGTGTAGAGGTCGCAAATGGTCGAGCCAAAGTCCGACGTCACGTAGGGCCCGTGATGCTCGTTGCCCGGCACGTAGCCCCAAGGCCCAGGTGTGTGCTTTGCCTCGCTCATGCCACGGCCCTCCGGCAGTCGCGCAGCGCGCGCTGCTCGAGCTCTTCCTCATCGCGCCAGATGCCGAATGAGGCATAGGCGCCGGACAGCGCGATAGCGGCCTTGCGGTTCAGCGGGACGATTGTGTCGAGAGCGACCGGCCGCTGGTTGGCGCACCAAGCAGGCAGCGCCTCGTCGAGCGCGGCCCTGATGCCGGTACCGCGGTTGAGCGCCAGCGGGAGATCGACGGTTCGAGCTGCGGAAAAATTGCTCGTCGTCCAGAACGCGGCGCGGCCGGAAGCGATGGCCTCGATGGCGCTGGCGCGGAGATCGTCGTAACCGTTGCCGTAGACGTCGATCGCATCGTTGAGCCGACGGCGGGTCGCCATGGCCTCGTCGATCGGTGTCGGGATGGCGAAAGTGTGCGCGTTCATTGGCCACCTGCCTTGGCGCGCTCGGCCAGCATGGCGTTGGCGTATCGATACGCATTCGCCGCCAGGTTTGCAGCGTCGGGCCAGTCTCTCTCGTCCCGCTCACAGACGGCGAACATGCCTGCTATCGCCTGCCCGGCGAACCAGTCCTGAAGCGTCATACCGGGGCAGGTAATCTGGCTGTTATCCGGCAGCGTCCACTCGGCAGGGAACGCCGGACCGCCAACCTTCTCAAAGATCGCCAGCGACTGCTCCGTGGTCATCGGGGCAGCCGCGCCGTTGTTCGGGGTCGTGCTCATGCCCGCACCTTCGCGCCGAGCTTGCGAACGAGTTCGACACGGGCGTTCTTGCGATCCACCCAGATACCGCCCTGCTTCTTGACGCGAACCCCGTTCCAAACGTGGGTGAGATCGGCAGAGCCAGTTTCGTTGACGCGGTAGAGCGCGCCGTCGAGGGTCTCGATGATGGTCGGTGCCGGTGTCGCGCTCATTTTGGCGCGTCCGCATGGCTGGCCTGCCGGCGCTCAAGCGCCATCAGTGCGCGGATCTCGGTATTGACCCGCTTGCGACGCTCGATCTCACCGCGAAGTGCGGCCTTGAACGCGTCGAGACTTGCGCGCAGGTTCTTCTCGACGTCAGTGAAGCAGGCTCCGCCGAAGCGAACCGTAGCGCTGTTGTCCGGACGATCCGGACCCATGCCGCCCGGCGCGTAGATCATCGGGACGGCGTACGCGAGGACGATCTGACGCTCGACCTTGTTGAGCGTGACCATGGCGCTGTACGGCTCGCCGTTCTTGTCTCGAACCAACCGGGCTCTCATCGCGGCACATCCATCATCAGCGGGATGAGAGCGACGGCGCATACCAGCGCGCAGGTGGCGCGGGGGTGCTCGGCCAGCCAGTTGCAGACGTGATCGAGGACGGTATCGACCGACTCGACGGCCGCGACGGGGCGGCGATGCCCGTGCGGGGTCGACTGGGAAAGGATCAGCTCCGCAGGATCGATCTGCAGGGCACGCGCCAGCGATCCGATCTTGTCGGTGCGGACCGAGTGCTTTTTGCCGATCAGGATATCGTTCACGAAACTGCGCTCGAGGTCGCCGCGACGGGCAGCTTCGAACGGGTTAATCCCCAACTCGTTCAAGCGGCTGGCAACGACCTGACGCAGCGCGCCGTGTCGCGATTTACAGGCAGAGGTCGGACTGGTTTGCGTGGGCATTGGTGTCTCCTATGCCCTCAATCCTATGCAAAACGCATAATACCCGTCAAGCACAAAATATGCGAAACGCATAAAATCGTTATGCAGCCGGTCGGCCTCGCGCGCGCAAGCGCTAACCTCGATTCGTAGAGCTGTGACGTAGAGGCTGCGTCAGCAGCCTGTCTGATACGTAGCGGGACACATCAACGGTGAAGGTAGAGGGACACAGAATCGCAGCGTGAAATCACGATTCGTCTAACGTAGAGCTCTACGATGAAGGTTAGAGATAATCTCCAACCGAGCGCGCGGGAGCACGCGCGGATAAACCGCGCGCTCCGACGTGGTCAACCACCCTCTGGAAATTATTCTTTGCTGACAGCGTAGACGACGCGACCGACGACTCGCACGGTGTCGTCCTCTCCGCCATCGATAGGGATGGGTTCTTGGAACCGCGGATCATCCGATTCGGGAAGCAACCAGATCTTCCCGCCGTCATCGCGCCAGAGCGTCTTGACCGTGGCTTCCCGCATGCCGTCGGCGCGCTCGCGCTCAACGATGTACCTTCGCCCAAGCTCTAGTTGTGCGCCGGTTTCGATGAGATCGGTGAACACAAGCACGGTCTTCTCCGGATAGCGCTTGTTCATGGAAGGGCCGCGCGTCTCGGCGGCGTGCAGCCCGAACGCTCTAAGCGCCGGATCATCCGGAACCGGGACCGAATACACCTCGTCGTCGGACCATTCCCAAGTTTCGGCCCACGCTCCAGCTTGCACAAAGCCTTTCACCTGGACCATGCGAGGCTCAAGCGTCTCGCTCGTCACCGCCCTTTGCGTAGGGCCGGCTCCGCGACCCTCCAGCAGCCAATCGAGCGAAACCTTGTAGCGCCGCGCGTATTTTGCGGCGGCTTCGGGCCGGATCCCGCGCGAAGCGTTCTCATGTGCTGCATAGGTCGGATAGGCAACGCCAAGCGCAGCAGCTGCCTCGGCCGCATCGGTAAATCCAGCGGCTCGGCGAGCGATCTGTAAGCGTTCTGCGACTTGGTCTTTTGTCATGAGCCTATGCAAATCGCAGATTTCGCTATGCAATGGGCATTGACAGTTAGTATGCGTTTTGCATAGCTTATTCACCATGACCGACAGTGATTTCGATTCCGGCCGGGTGAAGGCATTCCGAGAAGCGCGTGGCTTGAGCCAGCAGCAGCTCGCCGCCGAGATCGGCGTTGACCAGGCCACGGTGTCCCGCATCGAGAACGGTGCGGAGCCGAGCAAGCCGGTCCGTCGGTTGCTGTCGATGATGATGGCAGGTGACCAGGCATCAGAGGTGCCCGGCAATGCAGCTGAGGCCGCAGAATGACCTCAGTGGCCGCCCTTCGCCAGGCTGACGCGCCCTTCGGCAAGGAGTTTGCGGAAGGTGTCGTTGCTCATCACGAAGTGGGCAACCGGCTCGGCTGCGGACTTTCGTTCCCCGTCCGCCGTCGAGAAACCGACAAGATGCACGACGCCGTCGTCGATAACGACTTTGATGTCGCGGAAAAACAGTGCTGGTTTCATGATCTCGACGCCCTGACGCGCTGGCCCCAAAGCAGGCAGCATCAGCACCGGATAGGCCGGTCCGAAATTCTCGTTTCCGTGAATTGCACACGTTCTGTGCAGGATAGTTTCCAAGCGGTTTCACTGCTTGGCGCGGCCAACGCGCCGGCCCTCCGAAACCAGGTTCCGGAATGTCTTTGCGGGCATCGCTATGCGGGCCTGCAGTCTGGCCTGATGCTCCTGTCCGCCGAGCGGCGGCAGTTCGGTCCAAAGGAGCAGCCGAACGATATTTTCCTCGACGACCTGAATAGCGAACCCGGTCACGAAGAGACTGGGGAGCGGTTCCGGCTCGGTAAGCTTCGGCATTTCGCCGTGGCCGTCGGTCTTCATTTTTCGCATTCCTCGACTTCAAGTTCGCGCGCTGTGTCACCTGTCCCGCGCGAGCGCCGGCTGCCCAAGGCCGGCATGGTGGGCCCCTCGCCTTGGCAACCTGGCTTGGTGGCCCACCCCTCTTTCCGTTCCGCTTGTTCATCGCAGTCTCCGCATTCCGTCGCTGGAAATGGAGATAGCAATGAACGACTCCAGTCGCGTGGAATCTTGCTCCAAGAACGCGGAATCGCGTTCCCCGGGCCAGAAGGGTCGCCGTATGATGTCTAGCGTTTCGGCGGCCCACGAGCTCACCCGCGGCCTTGGCGATCTTCTGGCGCCAGATTCACCCTGTAAGGTGAAGCTGGACCGTCTGTATCGCGAGCTCACGAAACGCTTGCCGAAGATCACGCGTCGCCGTGTGCGGGCGTTGTTCTTTGCGGAAGTGGCCCGCATCGATTACGAGGAAATGCTCGCGCTGAAAGAGCTGCGGGCCGAAGAGGAGCTAAAAGGTGCGAGACGCCAATTCGCCGCCAGCGCGATCGTTCTGGCCTCTCATTATGCCGAGATCGGTTCGACGGTGGATCGCGACGCGCTGCTTGAAATGGGCAGACGCCACGGCTCGATGGATCTATCCGGAAATGGGAGAGGCTCTCGATGAGCGATCTCCCAAACTGGAAGACGATCCCAGCAGCTGATCGCGACCAGCTTCTTCGCGATTTTTGCGCGAAGGGTTTCAGCGCCGCCAAAATCGCCGGCAAGTTCGCTGAGGCCAGTCGCAGCGCGGTCATCGGCCGGGCTTACAGGCTGAAGCTGCACCTCAACGGCAGCGCGGAACGGAAGGGCAAGACCGGCCGGCCGAAGAAGGATGCTTCACCACGGGCGAAGGTGGCGAAGCCAAAGGCGAAGAAGCAATCGCCTCGGGTCGCCGAAGCCACGTCGTGGCGCGGTGCCAATAACCCTCACCATGCTGATATCAAGGCGCGCGCCGAGCAGCGCGCCGCCTCCCCCGGATTGCCGGCACATCTCGTCGCCGGCGAGGCGAGCAAGCCGATCGAGACGCCTGACGTCGGCGTTCCAGCCCCGCGCAACCTGAAGCTCGTCGAGCTCACCGAACGCACCTGCAAATGGCCGCACGGCGATCCTCAGGCGGAGAACTTCGCTTTTTGCGGGAACGATGCCGCCGAAAGCGGGCCGTACTGCAAATACCACTCCCGCCTAGCCTTCATTCCCGCAACCGTCCGTCAACGCGCCAGCCTCCGCTCGGCAGAAAGGATGGGCTGACGTGACTGTAAAAGGCGAAACCTCTCCTCAAAAGCTAAACCTCGTGGGCCAGCGCTACGGCCGATTGGTAGTCGTCCGAGAAGGACCGCGAGCCGCCTGCGGCGTGATCAGGTGGCACTGCGTATGCGATTGCGGCGGTGTGTCGCTTAGCTCGACAGGGAATCTGCGCAAGAAGTCTGGCGGTGCCAAATCCTGCGGCTGCTTGCAAAAAGAACGTACGGCCAAGGCGGGTACCAAGGACTATCGCTTCGGGACGCCTCGTGCTGACCTGTCCCTCCTACTCATCTGGAGGGCGATGAAGCAGCGGTGCTCTTCTCCTCGATGCAAGTCTTACCACAACTACGGTGGACGCGGGATCACCGTCTGTGACCGATGGCCGATCGGTGAGAACGGCATGACCGGTTTCGAATGCTTTGTCCAGGATATGGGGCCAAAGCCATCCCCGGAGCATTCAATCGACCGCATCGACAACGACGGCAACTACGAGCCACGCAACTGTCGCTGGGCAACCTCGTCCGAACAGAAGCGAAATCAACGCCGCAACCTTCCGGCCGCGAAGGAGGCGGCTTGATATGGCTAAAATCCATACCGGCCAGAATACCGCGACCGACCAAGAAGCCAGTTCGTTTGTGGCTGAGATGGATCGCGTTGAACAAGACCGCGAAAATCGGCTTCACCAACTCGAAGTTGAACACAAAGCAAAGAAGCTGGCCGTCAACCAGTCCTGCAACGCCGAGATCAAGGCGCAGCTCGAGGACGCGAAGAAGGTCGGCCTCGCCAAAGGCACGCTCAAGCTGATCGTCAACGAGAACAAGGCGCTTCGCAAGGCTCAGGAGACGCTCGATCGCCGGCAGGAGCTCGCCAACGATCGCGTCAATGAACTGGAAAGCGCAGAGCGTGATCGAGCCGTCGCCATCATCAAAGCGCTGGGCGATGACTTCGCCGGCTTTGGCCTCGGCGCCGCAGCTGTGGAGCGCGACGCAGCCAAGCCCGCCGACGGCACGGATCCGATTGCGGCGGCGGCCGCGAAAGCCTGGGCAGGCGAGAAGAGCGGAAAGCCGAACTGACCATCCGAATTCTGGGCGGGTTGCCGGTGACTGCAGCGGAATCAAATGCGGAGTGAACCGGACGCACTTCTGCCTACGCGACAAGGGGCAGAGATGGAACGCGGCATCGATCTATGCGTGACCAGGCCGGCAGAGCAGCGGCCGCTCCTTCCAGAGGATCGCCCCGATGCTGATCACCGGTTTGGACATCGCTTCGACAAGCGGCGTCTCTTTCGTCGAGCCGTCGCGGCCGTCTTCGACATGGCATTGCCTTGCCATCGAGGCCGAGGGTGACGGCGCCTGGGCGAAAATCGACGACTTCGATTGCGCGCTGCGGCCGCTGCTCGCCGACCGGCGCCCCGACCTGGCCGTGATTGAGCGGCCGCTCGGCGTCGTAGTCGACTACGGCGGCGGTGATCAGTCAGGCGGCGACCGCCGCATGATCAACGCGACGACCACGATCACGCTTGCCGCCCTCGCCGGCGCCGCGATCGGGATCCTGAACAGCCTCGGCATCCCCTGGGTGATGATCGCCGACAAGACATGGCGCACGGCCTACTACGGCAAAGGGTTCAAGCCGGCCGTCAACTGGAAGGTGTCGGCCGTCGAGGCCGCCGAGCGCCAGGGCATCATCCTGCCACCATCGAAGAAGGCCGCGCACGACGCCGCTGAGGCCGTCGGGATCGCGGTGGCATGGCGGTCCGCGAACTTCATCCCGGTTCGGCATCAAAAGGCGTTCATGGACCTCCGGCTCGGCAACGGGAGGGCAGTGGCATGAGGGCGCCCCCATCCAACAGCCGCGAGCGCGGTTACCACTCGCTCGGTAAGGCACTGTCGACCGGCCTGCTCATCGCAGCGATCGCCTTCGTGATCTTCGCTGCATGCGGAGGCTTGGTGCACAAATGATGCGCGTCCTCGTGTGCTCCCCAAATCCAACGGTCTCCATCAACATCGAGGCCGTGCTCGCCGCGGCCGACATCGAATGCGAAATCGAGCCAGAGCCACAAGCGTTCGGCTCTCTCCTTTTCCGCGACCCCGACACAATCGGCATATTTCTCGCGCTTTGGCCTGGAAGCGCGGCCAAGATGTGCAGGGAATGGCGGATCGCGGATGTCCGCAACCCCCTTTTCGCCCTCGTCGACGAGCAATCCATCATTGTGGGGCCATCGGCGCTTGCCGCGGCTCTGAACGCCGGGGCCGATGACGCACAACCCTGGCCGATCAACGGCGCCGAACTGGTGGCCCGGCTTTTCGCCCTGCAGCGCCGCCAGCGCGATGGCAACCCCTCAATCATCCAATTGCCCGGCTGTGTCCTGCGGCCCTCCACTGGCGAGTTGGTTGGCGATACCGCCAAGATCCATCTCACCCATCAAGAAACCGTGCTGCTCACCGCCCTTGCGGCGCGCCCCGGCCTCATTGTCACAAAAGCGATGTGCATGCTCGCGCTCTACAACGGGCGCGACGAAGCGCACGTCAAGATCGTCGACGTCTTCGTCTGCAAGCTTCGCAAGAAGATCGCTGCAGCCACCGGCGGCCTCGATGTGATCGAGACAGTCTGGGGCCAGGGTTTCCGCTTCATCCCGGACGGATATGCGCCGTCGTTCAGCCAGTTCGGTCAGCGGGTGCCGGGATGAGCCGGCCGGTCCGCGACATCGTGGCGGAGTGCCTCAGGCGCGAGCGCTACGGCCTTATACGGCCGCTCTGGGCCGACGCCGACGACGACAGCCGGGAGGAGGTCCGGCGCCGCGCCGATCACCTGATCCGGCTGCTTTCCGACTATGGCGTTGACCTAGTCCAGCGCGATGTCACGCCGCCGGCACCACTGACAAGCCAGACCATCATCGCAAACCAGGTCGTGGGCCAGTCCGACACGATGCGCGAGGTCCGCGCAGTCGACGGCAAGTTCGCCATCGTCGCCATCAAGGCCGGATCGGAGACCGTCGAGCAGGCCTTCACCCTGAATGAGGCCATGCTCAACGAGGCCCTGGTGCTCGCCGGCGATCCAGCCGCGAAGACCATCAAGGATCTCGGCAGGCAGCTGGCCGCGACGGCCGCCATTTACCGGCTGAACGCCGCCGGTCTCGGAGGCGGCAAGTGACAGGCCTGCTCTCCACCGCCTCCCGCGCACTCGAAGAGATGGTCGACAGCACCGCCGACTGGGCGGTCGAGCTTTTGCGTCGCACAGCCGCCGAGATGAGCCATGCGCTCGACCGGGACGCGATGCGCGACGTCGAGGGCGCCGCGGAATGGCGAAACCTCTCCAGTTCAAGGAATCGAAATGCCTAAGAAAATGCTCGTTGCCGATCTGCTTTGCGGCGCCGGAGGCTCGTCGACCGGCGCGCAGCGTGCGCTTTCTGAGCTCGGGCTCGGCATGGAGTTGGTCTGCGTCAATCACTGGCCAGTGGCGATCGACACCCATCAGCGCAACCATCCCGAGGCGCGCCACTACGTGCAGGACATCGCGACGGTCCGGCCGCACCTCCTCGTGCCGGAAGGCTACCTTGACCTGCTGATGGCCTCCCCAACGTGCACGCATCATTCGGTTGCTCGCGGCGGCAAGCCGACCAGCGACCAGCAGCGCAGTGACCCCTGGCATATCGTCACCTGGCTGACCGAGCTGCGCGTGAAGCGCCTGATCATAGAGAATGTCTGGGAGTTCTGCGGTTGGGGCCCGGTCGATCCGAAGACCGGCAAGCCGATTGCCTCCCGAAAGGGCGAATACTTCCACGCCTGGATTGAGACGATCAGGCGACTGGGCTTTGAGCCGGAGTGGCGCAAACTCAATGCCGCAGACTATGGGGACGCCACGACTCGCCAGCGGTTCATCCTCATGGCACGTTCAGACGGCCGGAAGGTCTGCTGGCCGATGCCGACGCATCGGCGCCGCGACGAAGCAAGCGCTGATCTCTTCGACGCCGCCAAACCCTGGCGCCCAGCGCGCGAGATCATCGACTGGTCGATCAAGGGCAAGTCGATATTCAACCGCAAGAAGCCGTTGGCGCCGAAGACGCTGGCCAGGATTTACGCCGGCGCGGTGAAGTTCGGCTGGCCGGAGCCGTTCCTGGTGATCCTGCGCCAGCACATGGACGGCCAGAGCCTGGACGGTCCGCTGCCGACCGTCGCTGCGCTCGGAAACCATATCGGTTTGGCCGAACCGGTGGTCGTTCGATCGAACATGCACGGCCGCAAATCGCCTAGCGCGCGTGGTGCCCAGTATCCCTTGCCGACAATCACCACCGACGGCGGTCTGGCATTTGCCGAAGCCGTTATCATGAACGGCCGCAAAGGTAACCAGGCGAAGGCGGTATCGACAGAGCCGGTCCCGACGCTCGATACGAAGGGCGGTGTTTGGCTAGCCCAGCCGCTGGTTCTTTCACAGCATAACAGCGGTGCGCCGCGGACTGTGGCGGAGCCGCTGCCGACGATCACAACCGGCGGTGCGGCAACGGAACAGCGCCCCGGCTGCGCCCGACCGATGCTGATCGAGCCGTTCCTCATGTCTCGCCACGCCGAGGGCGCTCCCCGCACCGTGGACGAGCCAACACCGACCCAGGTCGCAAAGCACTCTCACCTGCTGATCTCGCCTTATTACGGCTCCGGGTCGGGCGAGACGTGCACGAGCGGCGAAGACCCGTTGCCGACTGCCACCGCCAAGGCTCGATTCGGGATGGTCGTGCCGATCACGCATTCGGACGGCAGCAACCGAGCGCGCGATGTCGACGCCGATCCTCTCCCGACGCTTACGACGGCTAACCGCGGCGAGCTTGCCTTCATCACAGCGCAGCATGGCGAGCGCGAAGGTCAGGCGCCTCAGGTTCATGACATCGATAACCGACGCCGACCATCGCGGCGACGGGCCATGTCGACCTCGTCGAAGCGACGTCCGAGTACGACATCCTCTTCCGTATGCTCGAACCGCACGAGCTGGCCGCCGCCATGGGCTTCAACACCGACGAAGCCGAATACGAATTCGCCGGCACCAAGACCGAGAAGATCAAGCAGATCGGCAACGCCGTCTCGGTCGCCAAGATGAAGGCCTGTGTCAGCGCCATCATGGCCGACGCGGCGCCGAAAACCCGGATGCCAGCCCCACAAGAATATCGGGAAGCCGCAGAATGACCGCCTACCTCGATTTCCTCCGCGCCAAGATGAAGGTCGCCGAAGCGACCGGCTTCGAGGTCGACGACGCCGACATCAACCCGGATCTCGCGCCTCATTGCCGCGCCATCGTCAGATGGGCGATAGCCGGCGGCCGTCGGGCCATCTTCGCCGCCTTCGGTCTTCACAAGACATCGATCCAGTTGGAGCTGATGCGCCTGATTGGCGCTCATGTCGGCGGCCGGCGTCTCATCGTGCTGCCGCTGGGCGTCCGGCATGAGTTCTTTTCGGAAGCCAAAGAGCGCTTCCGCGGCCGGTGCGCGATCTCGCTCAAATTCATCCGGAGCAATGACGAGATCGACGGCGACGAGCCGATCTATGTCGCGAACTATGAGAGCGTCCGCGACGGCAAGATCGATCCGGCGCTCTTCACTGCGGCCTCTCTCGACGAAGCCGCCATCCTTCGCGGCTACGGCACCAAGACGTTTCAGGTCTTCCTGCCGCTGTTCGAAGGCCTCGCCTATAAGTTCGTCGCCACCGCGACGCCCTCGCCGAATCGCACCAAGGAACTGATCCACTATGCCGGCTTCCTCGAGGTGATGGACACCGGCCAGGCGCTGACCCGCTTCTTCCAGCGCAATAGCGAGAAGGCCAACGAGCTCACCCTCTACCCGCACAAAACTGATGAGTTCTGGCTTTGGGTGAACAGCTGGGCGGTCTTCCTGCAATCGCCGGCCGACCTCGGCTTCCCGGATGACGGCTATGCTCTCCCGGAAATGAAGGTGACCTGGCATGAGGTCCAGACCAACCACGGCGCCGCCGGCTTCGATCGCGACGGCCAGGGCCTGCTCATCAACGACCCGGGCGCCAGCGTCATTCATGCGGCACGCGAGAAGCGGGTCAGCATGGATGCGCGGGTCAACAAGATGCTCGACCTGATCGGCGAGGCGCCCGACGAGCACCGGATCCTGTGGCACCATCTCGAAGACGAGCGCCGTGCGATCGAAGCGACAGTGCCTGAGGTCCGGTCGATCTTCGGCAACCAGGACCTCGAGGTGAATGAGCAGAACGCCATCGACTTCAAGGAAGGCCTGTTTCGCGACCTTGCGACAAAGCCGGAAATGAGCGGCGCCGGCTGCAATTTCCAGAAGCATTGCGCCTGGGCGATCTTCCTCGGCATCGACGCCAAGTTTCACGACTTCATTCAGGCCATCTATCGGATCGTCCGCTTTGGCCAGAGCCGAGCTTGCAGGATCGACATCATCTATTCCGAGGCGGAGCGCGGCACACGCC
>NZ_RZSR01000551.1:0-4061 GCF_004023265.1 Mesorhizobium sp. M1A.F.Ca.IN.020.06.1.1 | reverse complement strand
GCCCCGCACCAGGAAGGCCGCCGCAAAGCCGAGCAGGCTGGATGGCAGGGCCGACATGCCAACGAGATCGCCAACCGTGAAGAGCGCTGCACCCGCAAGCGCCGCGGTGACATAGATTTCGGGCCTGAGCAGCACGGAAGGCTCGCCTGCGATCAGGTCGCGCAATATGCCGCCGAAGGTCGCGGTGAGCACCCCGGTGATGACCGAAACGACCGGGGAGCCGGTGATCGCCAGGCCCTTTGCAGCCCCCATCACCGCAAAGGCGGCAAGTCCGATCGCATCGAGCCAGAGCAGCAGCTTGTAGCGGGATTCCACACGATGGGCGCTGAAGAAGACAAGCACTGCCATCACGGCGCAGATCAGCACATAGCCGCTGTTGGCGACCCAGAACACCGGCAGGTTGAGAATGACGTCGCGCAGCGTTCCGCCCCCAATGCCGGTAATGCTGGCCAGAAACAGGAAGCCGATGATATCGAGCTCTTTGCGTGACGCGGCAAGCGCGCCGGTCGCCGCGAAGACGGCGACGCCGGCATAGTCGAGCAGCTCGATGGGATTCATGGGCGAGCGAATAGTGATTGGCGAATAGTCAGTGCACAGTGAATATCACGAAGCGGTGCGGTTGGTACCGTCCTTCCCTATTCGCTATTCCCTATTCGCTATTGGCTCCCTTCACGCATCCTTCTCGGCCTGCTCGTTCACCGGGCCCGGCTCGACCGGCGCTTCGGCGGCGGCGGCCTTTGGGCCGCCCTTGGAGACGCCGACCATCGCCGGCCTCAACACGCGCTCGCCGATCGAATAGCCGGGTTGCACGACCTGGACCACGGTCCCGGCCGGAACGTCGGGGTTGGGCACTTCGAACATCGCCTGATGGAAGTTCGGGTCGAACTTCTCGCCTTCGGGCGCAAGCTTCTTCACCCCGTGCCGCTCCAGCGCCGCCAGCATGGCGCGCTCGGTGAGGTCGACGCCCTCGATCAGCGCCTTGAAGCCGGCATCGCCGGAGGCCTTGGCCTCGGTCGGAATGGCGTCCAGCGCGCGGCGCAAATTGTCCGACACCGACAGCATGTCGCGCGCGAAATTGGCCACAGCGTAGGTGCGTGCGTCATGTACATCACGCGCGGTACGGCGCCGCAGATTCTCCATTTCGGCAGCTACGCGAAGCGCCCGATCCTTCAGTTCCTCGTTTTCCTTCAGCAACCGCACAAGCGCCTCATAGTCGCCGTCGACGCCGCCTTCCGCACGTTCGCCGGAAGCCCGGGCCTCGGAAGCCTGGCTGGCTTCGATTTCCTCGGGCGCGCGTTCGTCTTTTGCCTGGTCGCTCATCGCCGTTTCCCGTCATTCGGATTGGTTTGGATTTGCGCCCGATATCGAGGTTTAGGGGCCAAAAATCAAGGGGCAAGCACCGATGACGGCCCTTCCGCGATCGTTCCAAATTAATTCAAATTTTACCGTACCGGACGGCTTTGCTTGCCGCTAAGGGCCTATGCGGGAACCATTGCCGGGCTGCGAGAGTTTCGAAGCCGACACAGGATTTTGGGACCATGAAGGGCAACATCGGCGAAAGGCGCGCCAAGCTCGCCGACGATATCAGGCGACAGGTTGGCACCGAAGCGACCAAGCGCCTTCTGCGCACGCTTCCGGCATTTCGCCTGGAAAAAGAAGTGCCCAAGCAGTTCACGGATCTGCTCGACCGCCTGGACGGCGCCGAGACGGACAAGGCGGACGGCCAGCGGCAGCACTAGACCGCCCTTCCCCAGTTCCACAGCGTAAGGCGCTGAGGAGCTATGCGGCTCTGCGCTCGTCGCGCATCAGAGCCTCGCCATGACGGATCTCGGTGCCAAGCACCTTGAGGCACTCCCGCATGAACGACGCAAGGCCGGGCCATCCCTTTGCCGAAACCAGATTGCCGTCGACATGCGCGCCGGTCGGCGACACGTCGATATAGGTGCCCCCGGCAAGCGTCACTTCGGGCTCGCAATACTGCAGCGCCGCCACCTCCCTGCCGCGCACCACGCCGTCGACCGCGATTAGGATTTGCACACCGTGGCAGATGGTGAAGATCGGCTTGCCGGTCTCGTGGAAATGCCTGACCAGCGCCTGCACGCGCTTGTCGATGCGAATATATTCCGGCCCGCGTCCGCCCGCAGCGTAGACCGCGTCGTAATCGGCGGGATTCACCTCGGCGAATGTCTTGTTGAGGATATAGTCGTGGCCGAGCTTTTCCGTATAGGTCTGATGGCCCTCGAAGTCGTGCAGCGAGGTCTTGAGCACGTCGCCGGCCTTCTTGTCCGGGCAGACGACATGGACTGTGTGGCCGACCGCATGCATCGCCTGCTCAAAAACGAAAATCTCGTATTCTTCGCTGAACTCGCCAACGAGCATCAGTATCTTCTTGCCTACCATGCCGTTTCCTCCTTTGCCGGCTGTTTATTTCGGAGCGCGAAATAATCACCGTATCCTAAGGGCAAGACGGCAAAAGAGAAAGTGAAATTCGCAGAAGTGGTCTAACCAGATTGTTGCAAAGAGGCGCGTAGAACTGAATCGACTGCGCCAAGACGTCAAAAGCAAGGTGCTTGGTCAGACCAAAGCTGCAGGCTCGCTTGGTTTACCGGATGGCTGCCTTCGGCGGTCAGCGCGGGGACGGCTCAGCCCGGGCGTTTGCGCCGCCAGGAATATTTCGGGCCCTTGGCTTCCGGCTCTACCGCCGGCTGGTAATAGACTGGCAAGCCTCCTGTGCGCCCTTCCTCCAGCCGCTTCAACAGCACCGGATTGGAGACCTCGAACTCGTCGAAGCCGAGCCGCAGCATATGCGGCAATTGATCGACCAGGACCTGGCCCGTGGCGCGCACCGCGCCTTTGAAGTTATGCCGGGTGCGCAGCAATTCGCCCTTGGAGAAGGAGCGGCCGTCGTTGAAGGCCGGGAAGGCAAGCGCCACCAGCGACAGCTGGTCGAGCAGGCCGACGATCTTGTCGAGCTCGTCGCCGGGGAGCAGGAGCACGCCGAGGCGCTCCTTGGCCGACCTGCGGATATCGTCATCGAGCCCGAGAAAGGCCTGCAACGGGAGGATGAAGCGGCCATTGCCGGCAAGCGCTTCGGCGCTCTCGGCATGGGTCCATTCGTCCTCGCGGAAACCGTTCGGGGTCCAGAGGCGGGTTTCCGATTTGGTCGGCTCAGTCATCAAAATTCCTAATGCCCTAAGATCCTAATGCCCTAAGAATGAAAGGATATGTCGCTGTTCAGGTCGGCCCGGAGTCGAAAATGGTGGCTTTCGAGAACGGGAGCGGAGCGTACTTCAACTACGCGAACTCCGAAAGCGCAGGAACCCGCCATTTGCAGGCCGGCCTCACCTGAGTAGCGGCTGTCCTTAAAGTGATGCGTCGGTCAGCGACTTCTCCAGCCCCGACAGATGGATGCCGCACTCGGTCTTGGCGTGCCCCGCCCAGCGGCCGCTGCGCGCATCCTCGCCTGGCTGTACCGGCTGCGTGCAGGGGAAGCAGCCGATCGACAGATAGCCATAGGCGACCAGCGGGTTTTCGCGCAGCGCATGCGCGCGCATGTAGTCGGCCTGGTCGGATGTCGTCCAATGCGCGAGCGGATTGATGCGGATGCGCGAGCCGACGGCCTCGAAGACCGGGAGTGCCGCGCGCGTCGAAGCCTGGAAGCGCTTGCGCCCGGTGAACCAGGCGCGGAACGGCTCGACGCCACGCGCCAGCGGCTCGACCTTGCGCAGGTTGCAACAGGCGTCGGTATCGGTCTCATACAGCCTGCCGGTCGGATCGACGCGTTCGAGCGCCGCTTCGTCCGGCTTGATCACTCTCACATCGGTCAGGCCGAAATCGGCGACCAGCGCGTCGCGGTAGCCCAGCGTCTCCTCGAAATGCTTGCCGGTGTCGAGAAAGATCACTGGCAGCGAGCGGTCGATCTCGGCAATCATGTGCAGGAGGACTGCCGAATCGGCTCCGAAGGACGATACGGCGGCAACGTCGCCGCGGAAAAATTCACGCGCCGAGCGCTCGATGATCTCGATCGGCTTCAGATGGCCGAGCAGCGCGTCGAGCCCCGC
>NZ_RZSR01000550.1:0-4068 GCF_004023265.1 Mesorhizobium sp. M1A.F.Ca.IN.020.06.1.1 | reverse complement strand
CACGCCGGTGCAAGTTGGGCGGACGATTTTTGGGATCGGGCCGGCCGGGAGCAACTTTCCCGAGATCGAATCAGCAGTCGAAAGCAGGGAGCTGGATACTTCCGCGCATCCCGCCCGTCCCGAACTGGCGTCGGCTCTGGGCGGCCGTCAGATACGTCTCATGATCGCCTCGATACCGCGGCGATTACGGCTAGGCGCGGCAGCTTGCGCTCTCCTGGTTCCGGCGGTCGTCGGGGTGTGGGCGGCCATAGGACGAATCCCCCCCTTAGCCTCGGAAGCGCCTCCGGCCACTGACCCGATGGGAATAGCGCGGGATATCATTGGCGAACTAAATATCGCGCGCAACGTCAAAATCATCCCCGTTGATGGCAAACTGGTCATCGAAGGAGACCTACCGCCTAAAGACGATGCTGAGATGAGAGCCGCCCTGAGAAAAGCTGGCCTTGAGGTGGAAGTATCATCCAAAGGACCGACCACTTTGTCGGAATCGCGGGTCATCGATCTCGCAACGACGGTTATACGCGGCTTCGGAATCGAAGGTAGCGTCCGAGTAATCGGCACCGGAAAGATCGAGATAACGGGATACGGACCGAGTGATGCGAAGGTCGAAGCGGCGATTCATCGCCTGAAGCTGGATATTCCGGGTCCAATCGAAGTTGAAAACGCGACCGTGACACCCGACCGCGCCCGCATTTTTCTAGAGACCGCGATGACAGCCCAACTGCGCCGTTCCATTCACGTCATGACGAAGGCAGACGGCGTGCTCGTTTCGGGAACTCTGACTCCAATTGCTTTTGAAGCGTGGCAGAACGTCGCTTCACGCTATCAGGAACAGTTCGCACCCTACATCCCGCTTGAGACGCAGTTCACGCCGGCCGTAATGCCGACGCTGAGAGGTGTACATCTCGGCCGAACGCCGTTCATCGTCATTGAGAATGGAACGCGCCTGAAGGTCGGCGACAGTCTCGAGAGCCTGGGCCAGATTGTTGCCATCCATCGAGGCGGTGTTTCTGTGCGCATCGGCGCGGATGAGGTGCATGTCCCCTATCCGAGCAGGCCGAGCTGGATAGCAGAGGAGGAAAAAGGGTGAGCAAAGTCATGGTCCAGTTTGAGCTGCAGAGGCAGCTGCGAAGCGATTTCGACGGCGCAAAGAGATCTGCCCTAGAGAGGGAATTCGATACCTGCCGTCAATCGTTGAAACATGAAATGGATGCTGGCGTCTCGAGGCAGGAATTCGAAGTCTTAGCGGTCATAGTGGACGCGATAGATGCAGCGACCGAGGTGATCAATGCAAGGCAGGCGCGCAATAGGATAAATAGATCGCGCTAAATTGGAGATAGCTATGTCGACTATTACTGGTTCTAACCTTAATTTCGTCAACAGCGTCGGAAGTGCCGCTGTCGAAGCAGAAAGAAATCTTAACGGATTCATGGCTTCCATGGACCCGAACAACGCGTCTGATCTTATTAAGGCTCAATCCCTCAGTGAGCAATGGAGTCTGAGCATGACTCTGGAGACTGGCATGATCAAATTGCTTTATGACGCCCTGAAGGGAGTGTCCCAGAAAATCAGCTGACCTTGACTAGGTTCCAGGGTTTTGACCTGAGACCCTGAACTTCCTCCAGATTTGGGTAGAGTCCGTCGATCACGTGAAGTGCTCCCCGTAATTGGATCGCCCCGGGCCTAACTTCCGGGGTGTCTGGCTCAGGTGGCGGAAGCCGCCGATGAGCCTTTCATGAGCGAAATCAGTGGCTTGTTGCCGATCGCGCTGTGTGGTCGGACTGTATTGAACAACTCGGCGACGGAACACCCACGGGACCGGCCCGGAGCGCGAGCTGCTTTATCCCTGGCAGCCTTGGGCGGGCCGCCAAGTCCATATTCATGAATTGATCGACAAGAGCGACGCAGTGGTTTTCCGCTGCAGTCTTTCTGGCCGGGTATCGGATCGCTGGCGGGCGCGTCGACGGCGAGGCTGCCGGACAACGGGAGGGCGCCCATACCGAACTGCGCCTGCCGAAGCGGCGGCGCGGAAAGCGCAACAGCACCTCTGGCGATATCATCGCAGCCATCCGGCAACTGGTGCTGATCGCCAGCGATGATCTGATCCCAGCATTCTCAACCGCAACGGCCTGGTGACCGGGCATGGCAATCGCTGGACACGGGAGCGGGTCACCGCACACCGGTCGCATCACAAGATCCCGGTCTTCCGGCCGGCACCGGATGGGAACGAGCCATGGCTCAACCTGAACAAGGCGGCGCGCCTCCTCGGCGTTGCATCGAAGACCCTCAGATTCGCCGCCGAAGCAGGCGAGATCGAGGGCATTCATCCTCTACCGGATGGGCCTTGGATCTTCAGCCGATCAGAACTTGGAAAGCCGCGAATCCAGCAGATTGTTCATCGCGCGCGACAGAACCCGAAATACCCCGCGGGATCGCACCCCGATCAGCAAAACCTATTCCCTTCAACGACATAGACAGATGGGTGTTATGAAACAGGATTCTAGTCCTTACGCCATTCCTCCATTTTCAAGCGGGCGTCGTCAAGCGTCAGGAACCAGTGGGCGTTGAGGCATTCGCTGCGGAACTTGCCGTTGAACGACTCGATGAAGGCGTTATCCGTTGGCTTGCCCGGCCGGGAGAAGTCCAGTTGGACGCCGCGCTGATAGGCCCACAAGTCGAGATCGCGGGAGATGAACTCCGATCCCTGGTCGACCCGGATCGTCCTCGGATAGCCGACTGAGCGGCAGGCCCGCTCCAGTGTGGCTACGACATCTTCTCCCCGGTAGCTGAACCGCGGATCGACCGCCGGCGAGAAGCGCGAACAGGTCGTCGACGACGGTCAGCACGCGGATCTTGCGGCCGGTCGCCAATTTGGTCGTGAACGAAATCCATGGCCCAGACATCATTGGAGTGCACGGCCTCTGTCCGATCTTCGCGCAGCTTCGCCTTCACCCGTCGCCTCGGGTCTTGTTGCGGATCTGCAGGCGTAACTCCTTGTAGAGGCGATAGATTCGCTGGGCATTGCCGGGCTGGAATGATCGATCTGATAGGTCGAGAACGGGGTCGAATCCATGTTATTGGCTGTTCAAAGAATCATCGGTAAGTCGCAACGTTTACACGAGTATTTAGTGCATTGTCTCCGAGCGCGACCGTTCCTGGCAAACGTCAGGTTTCGGCCAGTCGGAGGATGGGACAAACGTGGTAAATTCCTGCGGCTCGACAATCTGGCGCCGCCAAAACAACGAGCGATGCGATTGTCCTTTCCAACATCGCACGGTCCACTCCGTCCCACGCCCTGCAGCGATCAGCATGAGGGGCTCGCACACTCGCTTCGTTATTTTTGAAAGCGTTGCCTCGTCGAGGTCGCTCATTTTCGCAATTCCGTTTGGGTGTGAGTGCCAATCACCGAGATAGTCCAGATCGCCGCTGCTGGCCTGAAAGGCTTGCTGAATTTCGGTCACCTGCCAGGCATGATCCGGAATGAAACAATGCCGACCATGAAGCGCGCGGGGTCCCGGGCCGCGCAAATCGACAACGACGCGATCCTGACCCGAGCGCCAACCAAGAAGGAAGCCTCCAGTCTCAAGCGGAGATAACTCGTTGGCGGACACATACACGACCCGCAAGACATGGGCGGAAATCCAAACCGTCATCACTTGGCTCCGCAACATTTTTGATGAGGAGAGCAACCATAGCCTTCCCAATAAGGAAGAATTCGTCCTCCGCTTTCATTCTTGAGTTCTAGAATCGCAATCGGCCATGCGCCAGTGTCATATTTCCCTTCCGACAGAATCCCGACGACGCTCCGCACGATTTCTAAAGCGACCTCCTGGAGATCGAAGCCGCCACCGGTAAAGGTCGGGCCGTTGCAACCGGTCGGGACCACAATGCCGGCGTCATCAACGCGGGGCTTTGGTATGTGCTTGGCGTCGTTCCAGTGTTCGTGAAGGCAAACAAGGCAACTTTCTGAGCCGGGAAGAAACCGCGCAACTACGCCTCCTGCGACACCGAGTGTGGCGTAGCCCATTACATAGGGAACACCGAATGTACGGCAGTAGAACGAAAGTG
>NZ_RZSR01000549.1:0-4068 GCF_004023265.1 Mesorhizobium sp. M1A.F.Ca.IN.020.06.1.1 | reverse complement strand
GTTCTGGGCGTTGCGGTCATAGTCCGGGAAGGCGCCGAGCTCGGAAGCCATTTCGGCCGAGGTCGCATAGGCGATGCCGGTCATGATGGCCGTGAGCGCGGCGCAGATCGCGCGGCCCTCGTCGGAGTCGTAGGGAATGCCGGACGTCATCAACAGGCCGCCGATGTTGGCGTAGCCGAGGCCGAGCGTGCGGTAGTCGTAGGAGAGCTTGGCGATCTCCTTCGACGGGAACTGCGCCATCATGACCGAGATCTCGAGCACGACGGTCCACAGCCGAACGGTGTGCTCGTAAGCGGCGATGTCGATCGTGCCGTCTTCCTTGCGGTAGGGCAGGAGGTTGATCGAGGCGAGGTTGCAGGCCGTGTCGTCGAGGAACATGTATTCCGAGCACGGGTTGGAGGCCCGGATCGCACCGGCGGAGGCGCAGGTGTGCCAGTCGTTCATGGTCGTGTTGAAATGCAGGCCGGGATCGGCGGACGCCCACGCGGCATAACCGATCTTTTCCCAGAGATCCCGCGCCTTCAGCGTCTTCAGCACCTTGCCGTCCTTGCGGGCGGTGAGCTGCCAGTCGCCGTCGGCCTCGACGGCGCGCAGGAAATTGTCCCTCAGCGACACCGAGTTGTTGGAGTTCTGGCCGGAAACGGTGAGATAGGCGTCAGAGTCCCAGTCGGTGTCGTAGGTCTTGAACGACATCGAGGTGTAGCCCTGGCGGGCGAACTGGATGACGCGATAGATGTAGTTCTCCGGCACGGCGTCCTTCTTGGCCGCCTTGATCTCGCGCTTCAGCGCGGTGTTGAGGGCCGGGTCGAAGCAGTCGTCGCCATTGCCTTCGCAATTGACGCAGGCCTTCATGATCGCTTCGAGGTGCTTCTTGACGATCTTCGAGCCGGTCACCAGCGAGGTGACCTTCTGTTCTTCATTGACCTTCCAGTCGATGAAGTCCTCGATGTCGGGATGGTCGGCGTCGACGATGACCATCTTGGCGGCGCGGCGCGTCGTGCCGCCCGACTTGATGGCGCCCGCCGCGCGATCGCCGATCTTGAGGAAGCTCATCAGGCCGGACGAGCGGCCGCCGCCGGACAGCTTCTCGCCTTCGCCGCGCAGCATCGAGAAGTTCGAGCCGGTGCCGGAGCCGTATTTGAACAGGCGCGCCTCACGCACCCACAGGTCCATGATGCCGCCCTCGTTGACGAGGTCGTCCTGAACGCTCTGGATGAAGCAGGCATGCGGCTGCGGATGCTCGTAAGCCGACTTCGACTTGGTCAGCCTGCCGGTGAAGGGGTCGACATAGAAGTGACCCTGGCTCGGCCCGTCGATGCCATAGGCCCAGTGCAGGCCGGTGTTGAACCATTGCGGCGAGTTCGGCGCCACGCGCTGAGTGGCCAGCATATAGGCAAGCTCGTCGCGGAAAGCGCGGGCATCTTCTTCGGACTTGAAGTAGCCGCCCTTCCAGCCCCAATAGGTCCAGGTGCCGGACAGCCGGTCGAAGACCTGGCGAGCATCGGTTTCCGAACCATAGCGCTCGGCCTCGGGGAGCTTGGCGAGTTCGGCCTCGTCGGCAACCGAACGCCACAGGAAGGAGGGGACGTCGTTCTCCTCGACCTTCTTCAGGCGCGCCGGGACGCCGGCCTTGCGGAAATATTTTTGGGCCAGGATGTCGGCCGCGACCTGGCTGAACTGCGCCGGCACATCGATGTTGTCGAGGCGGAACACCACCGAGCCGTCGGGATTCTTGATCTCCGACAGGGCCTTGCGGAATTCGATCTCCGCGTAAGCTGCCCCTTCTTGACCTGCTTGGTCTGGCTTGGTGAAGCGACGCTCGATGCGCATTGGTCCGGTCCCTTTTGTCTACATATAGCGCTTTTCCCCAGGGATTGCTGCCCCGCCAGGCGAAAAGCACGGTCCGCCGTTTGCCGGCATCGCAGGCGACGCCGGCGTTCTCCTCGTCGCGGGCAGCACCGTGCAGACAAGCAAACGCCCTTCCAGGCGCTCACCCAGGCTGCAGGCCGACCCGCGGGTCCCTCAAAACTGAAACTTTTGTCGATTCCCTCGGAAGAGGGAAGTTCACACTATCTAGGGTCGAGCCTGCCTGCAAACACTAAATATAGTGTTAACAGATCATTTTTTCCAGCCCGACAATTCTCCCTTTCGCCCACCCAAGCCCCATCATACCCAACGCTTCCGCCGGCCTCGTGAACGGGCGGAAATGTGGGCAAAACGCACAAAATCCGGGAAAAAAGACCGGCCTCTGAACTCTCCGGTCACGCCCGCAACAGGAGCGCATGGCCTATAAAAAGCGACTCGTTCTGACCCGTCAAGGATTCGTTTTTGTAGGTTTTGTGACCCCAACATGTTGTGTGTCACATATGTGGATAATGGGGACAGAAAGGCGCATCGAAAAGCCTTTATTTGGCGGGTCCTTGCGGACGGCTCGCCGGGTTGCCGGGGCCGGGCCCGACGGGCGGCTTTTCATTTTAGCTGGCTTGCACTATCTGTTGCCCTGCGCGGGGGCGTGTCTTGTCAAGCCTGGAAGCATTCGCTACGCCCCGCTCATGACAGTTACCGTTCGTTTCGCCCCGTCGCCGACCGGCCGCATCCACATCGGCAATGCCCGCACCGCGCTGTTCAACTGGCTCTTCGCTATGAACAACAAGGGCCGCTTCATCCAGCGCTTCGACGATACAGACGTTGCCCGTTCGACGCAGGAATTCGCCGATTCAATTCTCTATGACCTGCATTGGCTCGGCATTTTTCCCGACGTTACCGAATATCAGTCGCGTCGCTTTGAAGTCTATGACGCCGCGGTGGAGCGGCTGAAGGCGGCGCGCGTGCTTTATGCCTGCTACGAAACGCCGGAGGAGCTCGACCTGCGCCGCAAGGTGCGCCGCACGCGCGGCCTGCCGCCGGTCTATGGCCGCGAGGCATTGACGCTGACGCCGGAGCAGGTGGCCGAATACGAATCCGACGGGCGCCGGCCGCACTGGCGCTTTCTTCTGCCGAACTTCACCGGCGACCCGCTGCAGCCGGAACGGACCGAGGTGCACTGGAACGACCTTGTGCGCGGCGAGGAGACCGTCGATCTCGCCTCACTGTCGGACCCAGTCCTGGTGCGTGAGGACGGCACTTATCTCTACACACTGCCTTCGGTGGTCGACGACATCGAGATGGGCGTCACCCATGTCATACGCGGCGACGACCACGTCACCAACACCGGCGTGCAGATAGCCTTGTTCCAGGCGCTGGGCGCCGAGCCGCCGGTGTTCGGGCATCATAATCTCTTGACCACCGTGTCGGGTGAGGGGCTGTCGAAGCGCACCGGCGCGCTGTCGATCGAAAGCCTGCGTGAGGACGGCATCGAGCCGATGGCGGTCGCCTCGCTTGCCGTGCTCGTTGGCACATCGGAAAATGTCACGGCAGCGCACGATCTCAACGAGCTCGCCAGCCATTTCGACCCGGCCGCGACATCCAAGTCTGCCGCCAAGTTCGATCCCGACGAGCTTTTCGTGCTCAATCGCACGCTGATGCACCAAATGCCGTTCGAGGAGGCGCGCGACCGGCTGATTGTGCTTGGCATTTCCGGCGACAGGGCCGAGCCCTTCTGGCTTGCGGTGCGCGGCAATATCGACCGTTTGTCCGACGCTGTCGCCTGGTGGCGAATCCTGAGTGACGGGCCGCAGGAGCCGGCGGAATTTTCCGGCGAGGACCGTGATTTCCTCCACCAGGCGTTCGACCTGTTGCCGGAGGAGCCTTGGAACGGCACGGTCTGGAAGGATTGGACCGGCAAGATCAAGGAAGCGACGGGCCGCAAGGGCAAGCCGCTGTTCATGCCGCTGCGGCTCGCCCTTACCGGGCGGTCTTCCGGGCCGGAGCTTGCAGATCTATTGCCGCTGATGGGTCGGGAAGGAACGCTGGCCCGACGACCCTGACCTTGCGCTGTTCCGGCGGCAGGGCCGAAACCGGTGACGCTGGCACCTTGGCGGTCAGCTGCTTGATAGCCGCGCGGTCGAGCCCGCCTGCAGCGTTGGCGAGCGTTTCGGGATCGGCGCCAGCATCGAGCTTGGCCGCCGG
>NZ_RZSR01000548.1:0-4074 GCF_004023265.1 Mesorhizobium sp. M1A.F.Ca.IN.020.06.1.1 | reverse complement strand
GCACCGACCCTGGCGGCGACATCCCTTCGCTGATGGCGCTCGCTTGCGACCACCGCGTCCAGCTGGAAGATGTCGCCGCCAGGGTCGGTGCAGATGTCTCGCGCATCCCCGACTTCAAGGTGCTCACCGTCAAGGCGGCGGCCAAGGTCGCCGCCGGCCGCGACGGCTACGGCATGCTGATCGATGAGAAATACGGCCGCGACGCCATGTTCGAATTCGCCCGCCATCCCTTTGCCTGGCTCGGTCGGCCGGTCGAATTGCCCGGATTGCGGCCGCTGCGGTTCGAATTCTCGCAGGACGTCGGCTCGCAGCTCACCGAATGGCCGGTCGACCATTGCATCAAGTGCCTCTGCTTCTATCATCCGGATGATCCGGAAGCGCTGAAGACAGAGCAGCAGCAAAAACTGCGGACCCTGTTCGAGGCGGCGCGGAAAGTCGGCAGGGAACTGCTCGTCGAGATCATCGCCGGCAAGCACGGCACGCTCGACGACACCACCATTCCGCGCGCCCTTGAAGAACTCTATGCGCTGGGCATCAAGCCCGACTGGTGGAAGCTCGAGCCGCAGGCCTCGGTAGGCGCCTGGGCCAGGATAGAGCAGGTGATCGTCAAGAATGATCCGTGGTGCCGCGGCGTCGTGCTGCTCGGTCTGGAGGCGCCGCAGGACGAGCTGGTCGCCGCCTTTGCCGCCACCGCCAATGCGCCCATCGTCAAGGGATTTGCGGTCGGTCGCACCATCTTTGTCAATGCCGCCGAACAATGGCTGGCCGGCAAGATCTCGGATGACGAGGCTGTCGCCGACATGGCCTCGCGCTTCGAGCAATTGACCGAGGCATGGCTTGCAGCGCGCGGCCGCAAAGCAGCATAAGAAGAACGGGCAGCATATTAGGCGGCACAGGGAAAGCCGGAGGAAACGACAATGACCAAGACCGTTCGCCTGACGATGGCGCAGGCGCTGACCCGCTTTCTCAGCCGCCAGATGACCGAGATCGACGGCAAGAAGGCGCCGATCTTCGGCGGCGTCTGGGCGATCTTCGGCCACGGCAATGTCGCCGGCATCGGCGAGGCGCTCTACCAGGTCCGCGACGAGCTGCCGACCTTCCGCGCCCATAACGAGCAGGCGATGGCGCATGCGGCGATTGCTTACGGCAAGGCGAATTTCCGCCGCCGCTTCATGGCCGCGACCACCTCGATCGGCCCCGGCGCGCTCAACATGGTGACGGCTGCGGCGGTCGCTCACGTCAATCGGCTGCCGGTGCTGCTGCTTCCCGGCGATGTCTTCGCCAACCGCTTGCCCGACCCGGTGCTGCAGCAGGCCGAAGATTTCTCCGACGGCACGGCGAGCGTCAACGACTGCTTCCGCCCCGTCTCGCGCTATTTCGACCGCATCACGCGGCCGGAGCAGATCATCCCGGCGCTGAACCGCGCCATGCAGGTGCTGACCGATCCGGCCGAATGCGGCCCGGTCACGCTTTCGCTCTGCCAGGACGTGCAGGCGGAGGCCTATGATTATCCGGAAAGCCTGTTTGCCGAGCGCGTCTGGACGCCGCGCCGGCTGCGCCCGGATCTCAACGAACTGGCCGTCGCCGTGGCGGCCCTGAAGAACGCCAAGAAGCCGCTGGTGATCGCCGGCGGCGGCGTCCTCTATTCGCAGGCTTCCGGAGAGCTGGCCAAGCTGGTGCAGGGCGCCGGCATTCCGGTTTGCGAGACCCAAGGCGGCAAATCCTCGCTGCCCGACGATCATCCGCTCAACATGGCGGCCGTCGGCGTCACCGGCACATCAGCGGCCAACCGGCTGGCGGAAGAGGCCGATGTGGTTCTTGCCGTCGGCACCAGGCTGCAGGACTTCACCACCGGCTCCTGGGCGCTGTTCAAGAATGCCGGCCGCACCATCATCGGGCTCAATACCCAGGTCTTCGATGCCGGCAAGCACTGGGCGCTGCCGCTGGTTGCCGACGCCACCGAAGGGCTCGCCGAGCTTTCCGCCGCGCTGAAGGGCTGGAAGGCGCCGACCGCCTGGACCGACAGTGCGCTGAAGGGCAAGACGGAATGGCAGGCTGCCGCCGCCAAGGTGACGGCCTCGACCAACGCCGCCTATCCCTCCGACGCGCAGGTGATCGGCGCCGTGCAGCGCGCGATGGGCTCGGGCGTCACGCTTTTGCATGCCGCCGGCGGGCTGCCCGGCGAATTGCACAAGCTCTGGCAAGCGGGCGCGCCCGGTTCCTATCACGCCGAATACGGCTTCTCGACCATGGGCTACGAGATCGCCGGCGGGCTCGGCGTCAAGATGGCGAAACCCGACCAGGAAGTCGTCGTCATGGTCGGCGACGGCTCCTATCTGATGCTCAATTCCGAGATCGCGACGTCGGTGATGCTCGGCCTGAAACTCACCATCGTGTTGCTCGACAATCGCGGCTATGGCTGCATCAACCGGCTGCAGATGGCGACCGGCGGCGCCAACTTCAACAATCTCCTGAAGGACGCTCGCCACGAGGTGATGCCCGACGTCGACTTCGCCGCCCATGCGGCCAGCCTCGGCGCCGTCGCCGAGAAGGTGGCCTCGATTGCTGAACTCGAGACGGCGCTCGCCAAGGCGAAGGGCAACGACAAGACCACCGTGCTGGTCATCGACACCGATCCGCTGGTGTCGACCGAGGCCGGCGGCCACTGGTGGGATGTTGCCGTGCCGGAAGTCTCGTCGCGGCCGCAGGTGAACGCCGCGCGCAAGGCGTATGACGAGAAAAAGCTCATGCAGAGCTTAGGTGATTGAAGCTGGCACTGCCCCTCACCCTTGCCCTGCTCCCCGTGAAGAACGGGGAGCAGGGGGCCGCCACCGCTGAAGCCTGCCCCTTCTCCCCGTCATTTCCAGGGAGAAGGTGCCGGCAGGCGGATGAGGGCGGCGCCGACGAGCGAAAGTTGAACGATCCGAACCTGGAGTGACGACTTGAAAGCCAAACTGGGCATGTCTCCCATCGCGTGGTGGAACGACGATCTCGTGGAATTGAGCGATGATGTGTCGCTGGAGGAGTGTTTGCGCCAGTCGCGCTCGGCCGGCTTCACCGGCATGGAGATGGGCCGCCGCTTCCCCAACGACCCGAAGGTGATGCTGCCGATCCTGAAAGAGGTCGACGTCACGCTCTGCGGCGGCTGGTTCTCCGGCACGCTGGTCGATGAGGACCTGGCAAGCAACAAGAATCGCATCCAGCCGATGATCGACCTGTTCAAGGCGGTCAACGCGCCCTGCATAGTCTATGGCGAGGTCGGCCGCTCCATCCAGGGTGACCGCTCCAAGCCTCTTGCCACCAAGCCACGGCTTTCCGGCGACGAGATGAAGGCCTATGGCCGCCGCGTCACCGAATTCGGCGAATGGTGCGCCGACCAGGGTATGCCGCTTTCCTACCATCATCACATGGCGGCCGTGGTCGAGACCGAGCCGGAACTCGATTCCTTCATGCATCATTCCGGCGAGGGCATCCCGCTGCTGCTCGATGCCGGCCACCTCGCCTTCGCCGGCGGCGATGTGTTGCGCGCCATCGACAACCACCACAAGCGCATCAACCACGTCCATGTGAAGGACGTGCGCATGAACGTGATCGACGGGCTCGACCGCACGAAACAGTCCTTCCTCGATGCCGTCGCGCTCGGCGCCTTCACCGTGCCCGGCGACGGCTCGCTCGATTTCGGCGCGATCGTCCAGCGCTTCGCCGACTACGGCTATGAAGGCTGGTTCGTGGTCGAGGCCGAGCAGGATCCGAAAAAGAACCCGCCGCTGAGGATGGCTGAGGTCGGCCATAAGGAGCTGATGCGGGTGATGACGGCCGCCGGCTATACGGTCGAGACGCAGGGCTTCCCGGCGTAAACGAGTGGATTCGTCCGGCCGCTCGGTCTATCTGATGCGTTTGGACAAGTCCCGGATTGGCGCGATGAAAGACTATGAGCACCCCTTCTTCCGACCGCTGTGGCGGCGCATTGCCGTCGTCGCCGGCTGCCTAATCTGGTCGGTGATCGAATTCGCCTCCGGCACGCCGTTCTGGGGGGTAATCGCGCTCGGCTTCGCCGGTTACGCGGTGTGGCAG
>NZ_RZSR01000547.1:0-4080 GCF_004023265.1 Mesorhizobium sp. M1A.F.Ca.IN.020.06.1.1 | reverse complement strand
TCTGCATCCTGACCGCGCCGGCGGCGAAGGCGCTGTCCGGCGTCCAGAAAGCAACGACGGCCGAGGGCCTCACGCTGATCGTCTTCGACTGTTACCGCCCGGCACGCGCCGTCGCCGACATGGTCAGATGGACAAGGCAATGCGGCCCGCCCGATCCGCAATGGTATCCGACGGTCGAGCGCGGCGACCTCATCGCCGAGGGCTATGTCGGCGAACTGTCCAGCCGCTCGCGGGGCTCGACCGTTGACCTCGCCGTCGCTGAGCTTGACAAGACAAGCCCGGCTCATTCCGCTTGCGGCGCGACTGACGCCCGCACGCTCGACTTCGGCACCGGATTCGACTGTTTCGATTCGGCGAGCGAGACGGCCCACCGCCCGCTGCCCCTCCAAGCGACGGCAAACCGCACGATGCTGCTTTCGGCCATGCGCGCCGCCGGCTTCCGCAACTATGCGCGCGAATGGTGGCATTTCACCCTCGCCGACGAGCCGTTCCCAAAGCAGCGCTTCGATTTTCCGGTGACCGCCGACTAGGGCACAGGACTTGCCCGGATCGCGGCCGGTTCCAATTAGGCCCGCTGACGAGGAACCACGCTGCTGGCAAGTGAGGAAGATATTTCCTCGACTGGCCGCCCCTCGGCGAAAAATTGCTGCAAGGAGATGAAAAAGGCAACATTGAGTGCATCTAATTTCTATAAATTCGCTAGAGTTCGGGCCGTTCAACGGAGGCGGAAATGACCAACCCTCATTTCGGGAAACTGCTCGGCGCGCTGGTCGCCACATCTGTCCAGTTCGGCTCGCTCGGTTTCGCATTTGCCGATACGACCATTCTGAATGTGTCCTACGACCCGACACGTGAGCTCTACAAAGCCTATGACGAGGCCTTCACCGCGCACTGGAAGGCGGAGACCGGAGAAACCGTTACCATCCAACAGTCGCATGGCGGATCCGGCGCCCAAGCGCGAGCCGTTATCGACGGTCTCGACGCCGATGTCGTGACGCTGGCGCTCGAAGGCGACATCAACGCCATTGCCGCGAAGACGAAAAAGATCAATCCGGACTGGCGCACGAAGTTCGAGAACAACTCGGCCCCCTACACCTCGACCATCATCTTCCTGGTGCGCAAGGGCAATCCCAAGGACATCCATGACTGGAACGATCTGGTGAAGGACGGCGTCCAGGTAATCACGCCGAACCCGAAGACCTCGGGCGGCGCGCGCTGGAACTACCTCGCCGCCTGGGCCTATGCCAATGCCAATGACGGCAATGACGAAGCCAAGACCAAGGAGTTCGTCGGCAAGCTCTATGCGAATGTCCCCGTCCTCGATACCGGTGCCCGCGGCTCGACGGTGACCTTTGCGCAGAAGGGGCTGGGCGACGTGCTGATCGCCTGGGAGAACGAAGCCTATCTCGCGCTCGATGAATTCGGCGCCGACAATTTCGACATCGTCTACCCGCCGACCTCGATCCTGGCCGAGCCGCCGGTCGCCGTCGTCGACGGCAATGTCGACGCCAAGGGCACCCGCAAGGTCGCCGAGGCTTATCTGAGCTGGCTCTATTCGAAGGAAGCCCAGACCATCATCGCCAAGAACCACTATCGTCCGGCCAAGCCCGACCTGGTGCCTGCCGAGGATCTCGCCAAGCTACCGGCAATCAAGCTCGTCACCATCGACGATCCGCAATTCGGCGGTTGGAAGAAGGCGCAGCCTTATCATTTCGGCGACGGTGGTATATTCGACCAGATTTACAAGCCCGCCCAATGAAGCATGGCGGCCATAGGCCGGATGAAACCTGATTGGGTCTATTGTACGAGTGCCCCAGCCGAGGCGAAGGGCACTCTGGTCTGAGTAAGAAGGGACGATCCAGAACAGCATGAACACAGCACCCGCCAAGGCGGGGTGGCGGTTCAGACAGCCGAGTGTCATTCCGGGCTTCGGATTGACGCTCGGCTTCTCGCTTGCCTACCTCACGCTCATCATCCTCATTCCGCTTTCGGGGCTGGTCTGGCGTTCGGCCGCGCTCGGCTGGACCGACTTCTGGGCGATCGCCGTCGACCGGCGCACTCTCAATGCGCTGAAGATCAGCTTCGGCACCGCCTTCCTGGCCGCCGCGGTCAACGTCGTCTTCGGCACCATCGTCGCCTGGGTGCTGGTCCGCTACCGCTTCCCCGGCCGACGCATCGCCGATGCGATGGTCGACCTGCCCTTCGCCTTGCCCACCGCAGTCGCCGGTATCGCGCTCACCACACTCTATGCGCCGAATGGCTGGATCGGCCAGCTTCTGATGCCGCTCGGCATAAAGGTCGCCTACACCCCGCTCGGCATCGTCATCGCCTTGGTGTTCATCGGCCTACCCTTCGTGGTGCGCACCGTCCAGCCAATCATGGAGGAGCTCGACAGGGAGGTCGAGGAAGCTGCCGCCACGCTTGGCGCCAACCGCTTCCAGACCATCACTCGTGTGCTCTTCCCGGGACTGGCGCCGGCCATCGTCACCGGCTTCTCGCTCGCCTTCGCGCGCGGTGTCGGCGAATACGGCTCGGTCATCTTCATCGCCGGCAACCTGCCCTTCAAGTCGGAGATCGCGCCGCTCCTCATCGTCATCCGGCTCGAGGAATACAATTACGAGGCGGCGACCGCGATCGCCGCGATCATGCTGGCGCTGTCCTTCGTGATGCTTTTGGTCGTCAACCTCGTCCAGACATGGAGCCGCAAGCGCTATGGCTGATCCCGAGATCAAATCCTACGAACCGCATCACGAAAGCCAGTCGGCCGCGGTGACCGAAAGCAGGCCGGTGCGCTGGGTGGCGATGGGAATAGCCTTCGCCTTCCTCGCCGTCTTCCTGCTTCTGCCGCTGATCGTTGTCTTCCACGAGGCGCTTAGCAAAGGCATCGGCGCCTACACGGAGGCGCTTGCCAGCCCCGACACGCGCTCGGCGATCCGCCTGACGCTGCTGGTGGCGGCGATCTCCGTGCCGCTCAACCTCATTTTCGGCATCTCGGCTGCCTGGGCGATCGCCAAGTTCGAGTTCAAGGGCAAGGCCTTTCTGACCACCCTCATCGACCTGCCGTTCTCGGTGTCGCCCGTCATTTCCGGCCTGGTTTATGTGCTCCTCTTCGGGGCTCAAGGCCTGCTCGGCGCGTGGCTGAAGGCGCATGGCATCGTCATCCTGTTCGCCGTGCCGGGCATTGTGCTCGCAACCATCTTCGTCACCTTCCCCTTCGTCGCCCGCGAGCTGATCCCGCTGATGCAGGAACAGGGCAATGGCGACGAGGAGGCGGCTCTGTCACTCGGCGCCAATGGCTGGCAGGCCTTCTGGTATGTGACGCTGCCCAACGTCAAATGGGGTCTGCTCTACGGCGTGCTACTCTGCAACGCGCGCGCCATGGGCGAGTTCGGCGCCGTGTCGGTGGTCTCAGGTCACATTCGCGGCCTCACCAACACCATGCCGCTGCATGTGGAAATTCTCTACAATGAGTATAACGCCGTCGGGGCCTTCGCGGTCGCCTCGCTGCTTGCCGGCCTGGCTTTGGTGACGCTGGTCTTGAAAACACTTCTGGAGATGCGCTACGGCGCCGAGATTGCCGCGACGCGCGGACATTAGATGCATGCCGCCCGAAACCGCGTAGCATGCATCAACTGATTGAGGGATCTGTATGGAAGTTCGCGTTGTCAACGTGCGCAAGGAGTTCGAGCGGTTTCCGGCGCTCCACGACGTTTCGCTCGACATCAGGTCGGGCGAGCTTATCGCGCTGCTCGGGCCATCCGGTTCCGGCAAGACGACGCTGCTCCGCCTGATCGCCGGCCTGGAGCGGCCCACCAAGGGCGCCATCTTCTTCGGCGAAGAGGATGCCTCGCAGAAGTCGATCCAGGAGCGCAATGTCGGCTTCGTATTCCAGCATTACGCTCTGTTCCGACACATGACGGTTGCCGACAATATCGGCTTCGGCCTCAAGGTCCGGCACGGCGCCGCGCGTCCCTCGGCACAGGAGATCCGCCGCCGCGCTTCGGAACTCCTCGACCTCGTCCAGCTGTCGGGGCTGGAAAAGCGCTATCCGGCGCAGCTTTCCGGCGGCCAGCGCCAGCG
>NZ_RZSR01000546.1:0-4082 GCF_004023265.1 Mesorhizobium sp. M1A.F.Ca.IN.020.06.1.1 | reverse complement strand
CAGCTGCCGATATGCCGATGACCTGGCCGTTCAGGTCATAGCAAACGGTGGCTGCGGCGCCGGTCAAGCGGCGCGCGCCTTCACGCTGCCGCCGGGGTGGCGATAGATTTCAACCATGTCGGGAAGGCTGTCGCTGACCACCGGCTTGCCGTCGAGGCAAACCCAACAATGCGCCGAAAGGCGCGGCTCATGCATCGATTTGGCATCGACACCGAAATAGAGGTCGGGGTTGAAGCCCGCCATCCGCAGGAAGCGGAAACCGAGCAGCCCTTCCCTCAGGCATCTGCGATCACGCATCACCCAGGGATGCCGAACCGTGCGGTTGACGCGGCCGACGACGTAGCTGCATGGCAGGCCACGATAGGGTGTGGGCAATTGCAGCGGCGCCAATTTCAGCACGCTTTCGAAATCGCGCCGGGCGACCAGTACCGGGATCAGCCGGGCGCTGAGCCACAGATGAGTGCGGAACAGGGCGCGCAGGAACGGTCCGCCGGCCATCACGCGCCCGGGTCGGCAAGGATGCCTTCGGCCACCAGCTCGGCGGCCAGCGCCGTCATGTCGTCGCCGAGCGTCGCCTTGTCGACCTCGAATTCTTCCGACAGCAGATCGACGATGTGGTCGAGGCTGCGGGCGCCGTCGACCTTGTCGAGGAACGCTTCGGTGGTGCCGTTGCAGGTGTAAAGCTGGCCGCTGCGCGCCAGAAGCACCACGGCGCCGTCGCCGACATGCTGCACGGAGGCGTCGTCCGCCATCCGCAGAACCGTTTCAAAGGCGATTTCAGCCATACGCCCGCTCCCTATGCCGAACTGCAATTAGCGCGGCATGCCGCCGCTGTCCATTGCCAAGCGGGCTACGCTGCGTGTCAGACGGCCGGGCCTATCGGGCCGCTCGGGCCCGCAACGATGCTCGACAGCTTCCCGCGCCTGACCGGAACCGGTTTTTCGTAAGTTCCTTCCATCAAAACTTCCCCGGAAAGACTATCCAACTCGCGCGAGAATGATGGTGAGCTGGAACCAGTATCAAGCCGCCGTTCGCGCCAGGGTTGCCATCTTTCCCATAAGTAAGCTAAGAGTCTGCCGGCTTTTTGGGGAGTGGACAGTATGCGTTACAACTGGGATCGCGCTCCGACGGCATTCGAACGCCATCGGAAGGCATTGGCGGCCGCCATTCTAATAGCCGGCGGTATCGGGCTGATGCTGGCAGCACTGCCGCTCTAAGCCGAATTCACTTGCTGACGTCATAGCGCGCTCCGGGAGCGGCTGGATCCGTTTGCCGGCAACGCCGACCAAAATGCGAGGAGACATGGCCGGCCAAAGCGGCTTAGGCTATTGCCATACGACGGAATGTTCCTGGGGAGGAAAAGTCGATGGCCTCACGCTACCACGAAGTCTATGAGGGCTGGAAACGCGACCCCATAGCGTTCTGGGCCGAAGCGGCCAAAGCGATCGACTGGTATTCGCCAGCCGAAAAGGTCTTCGATCCGGCGGCGGGCGTCTATGGCCGCTGGTTCACAGGCGCCACCTGCAACACCTGCTTCAATGCCATCGACCGCCACGTGGCGGGGGGGCGCGCCGACCAGCTGGCGCTGATCCATGACAGCGCGATCACCGGCACGATCCGGAAATTCACCTATGCCGAACTGAAGCGCGAGGTGGTCGCGCTCGCCTCTGTCCTCAAGAACCGTGGCATCGGCAAGGGCGATCGGGTGATTATCTACATGCCGATGGTGACGGAAGCGGCGATCGCCATGCTCGCCTCGGCCCGCATCGGCGCCGTGCATTCAGTGGTGTTCGGCGGCTTCGCTTCGCATGAGCTCGCGACCCGCATCGACGACGCCAGGCCGAAGCTGATCATCACCGCTTCCTGCGGCCTGGAGCCGGGACGCGTCGTCGCCTACAAGCCGCTGCTCGACAAGGCGATCGAGATGTCGAAGCACAAGCCCGATGCCTGCCTGATCCTGCAGCGCGAGCAATTGCACTGTGAGATGAAGGACAATTACGACATTGACTATGCCGATGCGGTCGCCCGCGAGCGCGCCGCCGGCGCCAATGTCGACTGCGTTCCGGTCTTGGCCACCGACCCGCTCTACATCATCTACACCTCCGGCACGACCGGGCAGCCGAAGGGCATCGTGCGCGACAATGGCGGTCACATGGTCGCGCTGAAATGGACGATGGACAACGAGTTCGGCGTCAACCCCGGCGAGGTGTTCTGGGCGGCCTCGGACGTCGGCTGGGTGGTCGGCCATTCCTACATCGTCTATGGGCCGCTTCTGCATGGCTGCACCAGCGTGCTCTTCGAAGGCAAGCCGATCGGCACGCCGGACGCCGGCACCTACTGGCGGGTGATCTCTGAGCACGGCGTGGTGGCGCTGTTCACGGCGCCGACCGCCTTCCGCGCCATCAAGGGGCAGGATCCGCGCGGCGAGTTCGTGCCGAAATACGATCTGTCGAAATTCCGCACGCTGTTCCTCGCCGGCGAGCGCGCCGACCCCGAGACCATCAAATGGGCGGAGCAGAAGCTCAACCGTCCGGTGATCGACCATTGGTGGCAGACCGAGACCGGCTCGCCAATGACCATCAACCCGGCCGGGCTCTGGCTATTGCCGGTGAAATACGGCTCGCCGGGCGTGCCGATGCCGGGCTACGATATTCGCATTCTCGACGATGCCGGCCACGAGGTGCCGCGCGGCACGCTCGGCAATGTCGTGGTCAAGCTGCCGCTGCCGGCAGGCTGCCTGCCGACGCTCTGGAACGCCGACGCCCGCTTCCGCCAAGCCTATCTCGAGGAGTTCCCCGGTTTCTACAAGACGGCCGACGCCGGCATGATGGACGAGGACGGCTATCTCTACGTCATGGCCCGCACCGACGACATCATCAACGTCGCCGGGCACCGCCTCTCGACGGGCGCGATGGAGGAGGTGCTGGCCGCGCATCCGGACGTCGCCGAATGCGCCGTGATCGGCATCGCCGACGCGATGAAAGGCCAGGTGCCGCTCGGCTTCGTCGTGCTCAACGCCGGTGTGGCGCGCGACACCGGCGCCATCGAAAGCGAGGTGGTGGGCCTGGTGCGCGAGCGGATCGGACCGGTCGCAGCCTTCAAGACGGTGGTGACGATCAAGCGGCTGCCGAAGACGCGCTCCGGCAAGATCCTCCGCGGCACGATGCAGAAGATCGCCGACAAGGAGGAATGGACGATGCCGGCGACCATCGACGATCCCGCGATCCTCGACGAGATCACGGCGGCGCTCAAGGGGCGCGGCATCGGGATCTAGCCGTCTCGCGGGATCGCAACGCGAGGCAGCCTAGCGAATTCATCCTGCGCTGCAATCGACTGTTGTGCAATGCAGCAGCACCCCCTAGAAGTCTGCCCGGGGGGCCGTTCCGAAGGCACGGCATGGCTCAGCACAAGACCACATTCGGCGGCGTCGACATTTTGCGTTTCCTCGCCGCCGTCATGGTGATGTTCTATCACTACGGCTTCTGGGTATGGGCGTTTCCCGACGGCGTGTCGGCGCGCTCGACCGGCGGCATCCCTGCCCATCCCGAAATGGCGTTTGTCGGCTCCGGCTGGGTCGGCGTTCAGGTGTTCTTCGTCATCAGCGGCTTCGTCATCGCATTCAGCGCCGAGAATTCGACGCCGCTGAAGTTCTTCGAAGCCCGTGTCAGACGGCTGGCGCCGGCGGTCTGGGTCTGCGCGCCCATCTCCGCGATCGTGCTGCTGATGGTCGGTCTTTCCTGGCCGACCGATGCCGTGGTGCGACTTGCCCGCACGGCGCTGTTCGTGCCGTTCGAGCCATGGGTCGACAGTGTCTACTGGACGCTCGGCATCGAGATCGCCTTCTACGCCATCGTCTGGACCCTGCTGCGGTTCGGCCGATTCGACCTGATGGAAGCTGTCGCCGTCATCATCGGCCTGGTCAGCACGCTGTTCTGGTGTCTCTATTTCGCCTTCGGTTGGACCGATCTCGCGGAGGCGCGCTGGCTGCAGCTCACCCTGGTGCATCACGGCGCGTTCTTCGCGGTCGGCGTGCTCATCTGGCTGATGCGCTTCAAGGCGGTGACAGCGGCACGGCTCTGCTT
>NZ_RZSR01000545.1:0-4086 GCF_004023265.1 Mesorhizobium sp. M1A.F.Ca.IN.020.06.1.1 | reverse complement strand
TCGCACGCCATCGACCGTGCCCGTGTCGCCGAGGGCGAGGCCGCCGCCAACTGGCGCGACCGCGCCAATCTCTTGCCGCCGCTGGCAAAAGCCTTTTCGACCGATGTCGGCGTCGAGGCCGCTTCGCTGGGGATCCAGGTGCATGGCGGCATGGGCTTCATCGAGGAGACGGGCGCGGCGGCGCTCTATCGCGACGCCCGCATCGCGCCGATCTATGAAGGCACCAACGGCATCCAGGCGATCGACCTCGTCTCGCGAAAACTGCCGCTCGGCGGCGGCGCGCACGTGCATCGCTATATCGGCGAATTGAAAGCGATGGCCGATGCGGTGCGCACCTCCAACATCGAAGGTTTTGGCCGCACCGCCGACAATCTCGATCGCGCGCTTGCCGATCTCGACGAGGCAACGCGCTTCTTGCAAAGGCTGTTGGCCGACGGCAAGGCCGATGCCGCGATGGCCGGCGCCACGCCCTATCTGCGCCTAATCTCGCTCGCCGCCGGCGGCGCTTATTTGGCGCAAGGCGGCCTAGCCGACCGCGGCCGCGTCGCGCTTTGCCGCTTCTTTGCCGAGAACCTCCTAGGCGAGACGCGCGCGCTCAAGGAGCGCGTCATCGACGGCGCCGAAAGCCTCGCCGCCGCCGGCAAGGCGCTGATCGCCTGAACAGCCAGTCAGCCGAAGGAACCGACCGTGACCGACCATATCCTCATCGAGCGCTGGGGCGCCGTGCAGATCATCCGCATGAATCGGCCGGACAAGAAGAACGCGCTGACGCGTGCCATGTATGCGAAAATGTCGGCCGCCCTTTCTGAAGGGGATGCCGACCCGACCGTTCGCGTCCATGTCTTTCTCGGGGTGCCCGGTGCCTTTTCTTCCGGCAACGACCTTGCGGACTTCCTGGTGATCGCCACCGGCGGCGAGGGGGGGAATGAGGTGTGGGATTTCCTGATGGCGCTGGCCAAGGCGGAGAAGCCGATGGTCTCGGGTGTCGATGGCATAGCGGTGGGCATCGGCACCACGCTCAATCTGCATTGCGACCTGACCTTCGCCACGCCGCGAACGCTCTTCCGCACGCCCTTCGTCGACCTCGGCCTCGTGCCGGAGGCCGGCTCGAGCCTGCTCGCGCCGCAGGTCCTCGGCCGCCAGGGCGCCTTCGCGCTGCTCGGTCTCGGCGAAGGCTTTTCGGCTGAGCGCGCCAAGGCCGCCGGCCTGATCTACGACGTGGTCGCGGAAGACGCCCTGGAAGGCGCGGTGCTGGCAGCGGCGGCCGAGATCGCCGCCAAGCCGCCGCAGGCGCTTAAGATTGCCCGCGATCTGATGCGTGAGCCGCGCGAGGAACTCGTCGCCCACATCAAGCTAGAGAGCGAGCATTTCCGCGAGCGGCTGAAGTCCGACGAGGCGCGCGCCGCGTTGACCGCCTTCATGACCCGCAAGAAAGGCTGAAAAATCTCCGCTCTCGGCGACATCAGGGGTAAAGCCGCGTCTTGTCCCAGCCGCCGCCGTCGTTTCTCGAGAACACGATGCGGTCATGCAGCCGGAACGGGCGGTCGTGCCAGAACTCGATCGTCTCCGGCAGGATGCGGAAGCCCGACCAGTGTTTCGGCCGCGGGATTTCGCCAATCGCATAGCGCGCCGTGTATTCGGCCACCGCCTTCTCCAGCGCGAAGCGGCTTTCCAGCGGCCGCGACTGTTTCGAGGCCCAGGCGCCGATGCGGCTGCCGCGCGGCCGCGTCGCATAATAGGCGTCGGCCTCGGCGTCGCTGACGATCTCCACCGGCCCGCGCACGCGCACCTGGCGGCGCAGCGATTTCCAGTGGAAGCACATCGCCGCCTTCATGCTGCCAAGAATCTCGCGGCCCTTGGCGCTCTCGAAATTCGTGTAGAAGACAAATCCCCTTTCGTCGAACCCCTTGAGCAGCACCATCCGCACATCCGGCATGCCGTCGGCGTCGACGGTTGCCAACGCAACGCCGTTGGGGTCGTTGATCTCGCTCTTGACGGCGTCGTCCAGCCACTCGGCAAACAGCCGGAACGGCTCCAAAGCCTCGGCGAAGTCACCGCTTGTTAACTCGCTTTCGTTCATAGTTTTCCAAATTTTTAACGTTGCGGGAGGAGTTCGCCGATTGTCGCGTATCGCGCAAGCTTTTGACAGCGGGCAATGGAGCGTTATTGCTTCGGCCAGCGCCAAGGCTGCGTTGCTGACATTGGCGCTTCCGCTCGCGGCCTGTGGCGCCGGCGGCTTCAGCCTCGAGAAGGCGGAGGTTGACCGCTCGATCATCACCTCCAGCGCGCCGTCCGCGCCCGCCGTGCCGGCAAGCAGCGACAACGACTCGGACCAGACCACGATCGGCAATGCGGTGTCTTCCGCCGACATCCAGGAGCTCGGCGGCCAGGCGGTGCCATGGGCCAATGCCGGCACCGGCTCCCGCGGCTCGATCACCGAGCTGGTGGAACTCAAGGATGGCGGCTTGACCTGCCGCCGCTTCAACGCGACGCGGGAAAGTTTCGACGGCGTCGCCATGTATCAGGGCGAGCTGTGCATTGCCGACGCCGGAGGCTGGCGCATGCAGGAGTTCAAGGCGCTCTAATTTCAGTGTCCATTGGCATCTTGCACCACTGGAATTTCTTCCTATGCGAGCGCATATAGAGGGCAACTGTGGACCCAATCTCTCTTTCAGGCAGGAAGCATGCGCGACCCCTATGAGGTGCTGGGCGTTGCCAAGAACGCCTCGGCCAAGGAAATAAAATCGGCGTACCGCAAGCTCGCCAAGCAGCATCATCCGGACCAGAATCCGAATGATCCGAAGGCGAAAGAGCGTTTTGCGGCCGCCAACCAGGCCTATGAGATCGTCGGCGACGAGAAGCGCCGCGCAGCTTACGATCGCGGCGAGATCGACGCCGACGGCAAGCCGAGATTCCAGGGCTTCGAGGGCGCGGCCGGTGGCGATCCGTTTGCCGGATTCCGCCGTCAGCAGCGCCCCGGCGGGGCGCATTTCGAATTCCGCACCGGTCGTCCGGGCGGCGATCCTTTCGACGGCAACAGCGACATCTTCAGCCAGATCTTCGGCGAGGCCTTTTCGGGTGGGCGCGGTCCAGGCCGTGGCGACCGTCGCCAGCCGGTCCAGGCGCCTGACCTCAATGTCACGCTGGACATCACCGTCGAAGAGGCCGCCACCGCGGAGAAGGTGACGGCGATGTTCCCTGACGGCCGCAAGATGGCGGTCAAGCTTCCCACCTATGTCGAGGAGGGCCAGACCATCCGCCTGAAGGGTCAGGGCGAGCAGGGGCCCGGCCAGCCGGGCGACGCGCTGGTCAAGATCCACATTCGCCGCCATCCGCGCTATCGCATCGAGGGCCGCGACCTGCATGTCGACCTGCCTATCGAACTCGCCGACGCGGTGCTCGGCGCCAAGGTGGCCGTCGAGACGCCGACCGGCAAGCTCGCGGTCAACGTTCCCGCATGGTCGAGCTCGGACAAGGTGTTGCGCCTGAAGGGCAGGGGCCTGCCGGAAAAAGTAGGTGGCCATGGCGATCTCTACGCCCATGTGCGGCTGATGCTGCCGGAGGGTGGAGACGCCGATCTCGAAGCCCTGATGCGCAAGCGGAAAGGCTGATCGAAGCGGTTTTCTCCTCAAGCCAGTCTGTTTTCGACGCTTGAAGGGGCCCTGTGCCTGTGCGATAGGGCTCCACAAAGCAGACATTCTTGCGGAGAATTGCGCACATGGCGGGTGGACAGGGCCTGATGGCCGGTAAGCGAGGCCTCATCCTTGGCGTCGCAAACAATCGGTCGATCGCTTTCGGCATCGCCAAGGCTTGCGTCGATCACGGCGCCGAAATCGCGCTGACCTATCAGGGCGAGGCGTTCAAGAAGCGCGTCGAGCCGCTGGCGGCGGAACTCAACGCGCATGTCGCCGGCCATTGCGACGTGACCGATCCGGAAAGCCTGGACGCAGTCTTTGCCGACATCGCCAAGCACTGGGGCAAGCTCGACTTCCTCGTCCATGCCATCGCCTTCTCGGACAAGGACGAGCTGACCGGCCGTTATGTCGAGACGACGCGCGATAATTTCCTGCGCACCATGGATATTTC
>NZ_RZSR01000544.1:0-4094 GCF_004023265.1 Mesorhizobium sp. M1A.F.Ca.IN.020.06.1.1 | reverse complement strand
CTTGCCGGACAGCACGTCCTCGATCAGCTTGCCGACGCGTTCGGCCCGCCGCCGCTCGTCCTCGTCGCGATCGAATTCTCTGGAGATCAAAATGGTGTCCAGCGCCCGCCCGTCAGAGGTGGTGAAGATCTGCGCATCGACGATGTTGCCGCCGGCCGCGGCACAGGCGCCAGCGATCACCGACAGCAGGCGCGGATGGTCCGGCGCCAGCACGGTGATCTCGGTTACCGCTTCGAACTCATGCGTCTTCACAATGGTGGCGAGCTTCCTGCCGGCCACATCCGCCTCGCGGACGAATTCGGCGTGGCGCAACTGGTCGGGCAGGTCGACGGTCAGCAGATAGTTTTCGTAGTGCTGGGCGACATAGCGCTTGCGCTCCTTCGCCGGCCATGCGGAAAGCGCCTCGGCGAGCCGCTCGCGCGCGGCGGAGGTGCGCTCGGCGCGCGACACTTCGGAGAAGCCCCCGGTCAAGAGCAGCTCGGTCTCGAAATAGAGCGTGCGCAGCAATTGTCCCTTCCAGCCGTTCCACACGCCGGGTCCGACGCCCCGAATGTCGCAGACGGTCAGGATCAGAAGCAGCTTCAGCCGCTCCACCGATTGCACGATCGAGGCAAAATCCTCGATCGTCTTGCGGTCGTTGAGGTCGCGCGTCTGCGCCGTCATCGACATCACGAGATGGTTTTCGACCAGCCAGGCGACGGTCTCGGTGTCGGCGGCCGACAGCCCCATATGCGGACAGATGCGCCGCGCGATCCTGGCGCCGGCCTCCGAATGGTCCTCCGGCCGGCCCTTGGCGATGTCGTGCAGGAGCACCGCGACATAGAGCGCCTCGCGGCTCTTCTTCAGCCCCGGCATCAGCGAGTGCGACAGCGGATGCACCTTGGCGCCGTCGCCGCGCTCGATCTCGGCCAGCACGCCAATGCAGCGGATGAGATGCTCGTCCACCGTATAATGGTGGTACATCGAGAACTGCATCATGGCGACGATCTTGCCGAAGTCGGGGATCAGCTTGCCGAGCAGCCCCGCCTCGTTCATGCGCCTGAGGTTGAGCTCGGCATTGCGGTCCGAGGTCAGGATATCGAGGAACAACCGGTTGGCCTCCTCGTCGCGCCTGAGCGACTTGTTGGCCAGGCCGAGCGACCGGGTAAGCAGCTTCAGCGCGTCGGGATGGAACTCCAGCCCGTGCTTGTCGGCGAACCAGAACAGCCGGAGCAGGTTGACCGGATCGCGTTCGAACACGCTGTCGTCGGCAATGTTGATGCGGTGGTTGTCGACAATGAAGTCGGACGTGCCGGCAAGCTTGCGCTTGCGCCGCGAGAAGGTGAGAAAGATGCGGTTGAAGCCGGGCACATGCTTGGCCTGCTCTTCCTCGAGCGCGGCGCAGAAGATGCGAGTGAGATCCCCAACATCCTTGGCGACCAGGAAGTAGTGCTTCATGAAGCGCTCGACCGCCGACAGCCCGGGATGGGTGGTGTAGCCCAGCCGCTCGGCGATCTCGCGCTGGATGTCGAAATGCAGCCGCTCTTCCGCCTTGCCGGTGAGGAAATGCATGTGGCAGCGCACCGCCCATAGGAAGTCCTCGGCCTTCTGGAACTCGCGATACTCGGCTTCGGTGAAGACGCCTTTCTCGACCAGTTCCTGGCCGGTACGCACGCGGTAGAAGTATTTGCCGATCCAGAACAGCGTCTGCAGATCGCGCAAGCCGCCCTTGCCGTCCTTGACATTGGGCTCGACGAGATAGCGGCTCTCGCCCGCCTTGGCGTGGCGCTCGTCGCGTTCGGCGAGCTTGGCCTGCACATATTCGGGTCCGGTGGTGCGCACCACTTCGTGGTCGAAGCGGGTGAGCAGTTCGTCATAGAGCTTGCGTTCGCCCCACAGGAAGCGCGCTTCCAGGATCGAGGTGCGGATAGTGATGTCGGTGCGCGAGAGCCTCAGACACTCTTCGATGTTGCGGGTGGCGTGGCCGACCTTCAGCCCCATGTCCCACAGCATGTAGAGCATGTATTCGACGATCTGCTCGCCCCACGGCGTCTGCTTGTAAGGGAGCAGGAACAACAGGTCGATGTCGGAGCCCGGCGCCAGCGTGCCGCGGCCGTAGCCGCCGACCGCGACGACCGCCATGCGCTCGGCGGCGGAGCGGTTCTTGACCTGGTAGACGTGGGTGGCCGCGAAATCGTAAAGCGCCCGGATCAGCTCGTCCATCAGATGCGACAGCCGCTCGGCGCAGGCATGGCCGCCGCCATCCTGCTTCAGCATCGCCTCGGCGATCGTTCGCCCTTCCGCGAGCTTGCCCTTGAGCAGTTGGAGAACGGCTGTGCGGGCAGCCTTGCCGGAGCCGTCGCCTGCGCTCGGCGCCGTCAGCGCCGTCATGTCGCGGCGCAAAGCGTCGCCATCGATGATTTCGTCGAGTTTGAGGGAGATCTTGGCCATTCGGCGGCGTCTATAGCGCGTTTTCTTCGCGCTGTGTATGGGGCGTGCGACAGGCCGAATTCCATCACGCGGAAGGTGCGTTCGACACTCAGCCGATCAACTTTCTAGACTAAAAAATCGAAACTGACCCTTGACCTTCCAGTTACTGGAAGGACTACCTCCGCCTCAATCCGAGAGTTCCGAGGCATTTGCTGATGACCCATTCCGACCATAACCATCATCATGCGCACGGCGCATCCTGCTGTTCGGGGAAGAATGCTCGGCCTGCGACCGAAGCGGTGATTCGCGACCCCGTCTGCGGCATGGCGGTCGATCCGGCGGCCGGCAAGCCGGCGGCCGAGCATGGCGGCATGACCTTTCATTTCTGCAGCGAGCGCTGCCGCACGAAGTTCCAGGCCGAGCCGGACAAATATCTGACGGCCACCGATCCCGTCTGCGGCATGAATGTCGACCGCGCGAGCGCCAGGCATTTTGTCCGACACGAGGGGCAGGGTTTCTATTTCTGTTCGGCCGGATGCAAGGACGAGTTCGAAGCCGAGCCGGCAAAGTACCTTGCCGGCCGGCCTGCGCCGCAGCCGATGCCTAAGGGCACGCAATACACCTGTCCGATGCATCCCGAGATCATCCGCGACAGGCCCGGCTCCTGCCCGATCTGCGGCATGGCGCTGGAGCCGATGGGCGTGCCCTCCGGCGACGAAGGCCCGAATCCGGAGCTTGTCGATTTCACCCGCCGCTTCCGGGTCAGCGCCGTGCTTTCGCTGCCGCTTCTGATCATCGCAATGGCGCCGATGCTGGGCGTCAGCTTCGAAAGTTTCGTCGACGGCCGCACGAAGACATGGGCAGAGCTGGCGCTGGCGAGTCCGGTGGTGCTGTGGGCGGCGTTTCCGTTCTTCCATCGTGGCTGGGAATCGCTGCTCAACCGCAGTCTCAATATGTGGACGCTGATTTCGCTCGGCGTCGGCGCTGCCTATCTCTTCAGCCTTGTCGCGACGCTGTTCCCGGATGTCTTCCCGCACCAGTTTCGCGGCCATGATGGCAGCGTGCCGGTTTATTTCGAGGCGGCCGCGGTCATCGTCTCGCTGGTGTTCCTCGGCCAGGTGCTGGAACTACGCGCCCGCGAGCGCACGGGCTCGGCCATTCGCGCCTTGCTCGACCTTGCCCCAGAGACGGCGCGCCTGATCGGCGCCGACGGGTCCGAGAAGGACGTGCCGCTCGACAGCGTCAAGACCGGGGACAGGCTCCGTATCCGTCCCGGTGATGCCGTGCCGGTCGACGGCATTGTGCTCGAGGGGCGCTCGGCCATCGAGGAATCGATGATCACTGGCGAGCCGCTGCCGATCGAGAAGTCGGAGGGCGATTCGCTCACCGGCGGCACGCTCAACAAGAACGGCTCCCTCATCATGCGTGCCGAAAAGGTCGGCGCCGAGACCACGCTTTCGCGCATCGTCGAAATGGTCGCCAAGGCGCAGCGCTCGCGCGCGCCGATCCAGGGGCTGGCAGATCGAGTTTCCTTTTACTTCGTGCCGGCTGTCGTGCTGGTGGCGATCATCGCCTTCATTGTATGGTCGCTCTTCGGCCCCGAGCCCAGCCTGGCCTTCGCCATCGTGTCGGCGGTGTCGGTGCTGATCATCGCCTGCCCCTGCGCGCTCGGCTTGGCCACGCCG
>NZ_RZSR01000543.1:0-4097 GCF_004023265.1 Mesorhizobium sp. M1A.F.Ca.IN.020.06.1.1 | reverse complement strand
CGTCACGGCCGACCTCAAGCGTTCCGGCCTGTTCGCGCCGATCGACAAGAGCGCTTTCATCGAGAAGATCTCCGGCCCGGACGCCACGCCGCGCTTCGATGACTGGAAGGTGATCAATGCGCAGGCGCTGGTCACCGGCAGCGTCGGCAAGGAAGCCGACGGCCGTATCCGCGCCCAGTACCGGCTATGGGACACCTTTGCCGGCCAGCAGATGGCCGGGGAGCAGTTCTTCGCCAATGACGCCAATACCAGGCGCGTCGCCCATATCATCGCCGATGCGATCTACGAGCGGCTGACCGGCGAGAAGGGTTACTTCGATACGCGCGTCGTCTTCGTCGACGAATCCGGCGCCAAGAACGCGCGCAAGAAGCGTCTTGCCATCATGGACCAGGACGGCGCCAACGTCCGCTACCTGTCGGACGGCCGTTCGATCGTGCTGACGCCGCGCTTCTCGCCGAACCGGCAGGAAATCACCTACATGTCCTATGAGAGCGGACAGCCGAAGGTGTATCTGCTGCAGATCGAGACCGGGCAGCGCGAGCTGGTCGGCAATTTCCCCGGCATGACGTTCGCGCCGCGCTTTTCGCCCGATGGCCAGAAGGTGATCATGAGCCTGCTGCGCGATGACGGCAACTCCAACATCTTCGCCATGGATCTGAGAAGCCGTTCGACCACGCGGCTCACCGACTCGACAGCCATCGACACCTCGCCCTCCTATTCGCCCGACGGCTCGCAGATCGTCTTCACCTCCGACCGCGGCGGCGGCAGCGGCCGCTCGCAGATCTACGTTATGGGCGCGGACGGCTCCAACCCGCACCGCATCTCGTTCGGCGACGGCGTCTATTCCACGCCGGTGTGGTCGCCGCGCGGCGACCTCATCGCCTTTACCAAGCAGTCGGGCGGCGAGTTCCAGATCGGCGTCATGAAGACCGATGGTTCGGGCGAGCGCATCCTGTCCTCCGGCTTCCAGCAGGAGGGGCCGACCTGGGCGCCGAACGGTCGCGTGCTGATGTTTTTCCGCGACTCCGCCGGCGGGCCGAAGCTGGTCACGGTGGATCTTACCGGCCGCAACGAGCAGCAGATCCCGACCTCGAACTTCGCCTCGGATCCGGCCTGGTCGCCGCTGCTGGAATAGGCAGAGGAACGGAAGAATTTAAGAACGGGGAACTGAAGAACTGAGGAAAATGGAGGACCCGGGGCGCTGGTAAATTTCAGAGAGAAGCTGGCCTAATTTCTTCCTTCAATTCCTCAGTTCTTCAGTTCCTTAATTCCCCCTTTTTTCATGTTTTGGCCGCATTTCCGCCTACGGTCGCCGCGCATTGTGAGCCTAGCTAAATCGGCCGAGGACGGCGGCTCGAAACGAAAAATTAACCGTGTTTCTTGAATGCCGGTTAACCCAAACGTGGTTACTGGGTGATCAACGAAATCACTCGAATGCGAAGGAGAGGCGGCATGGGCCGTATCGCAGCACTTACCAGAAATCCGGCGATGATCGCGCTGGTGGCGGCTCTGGCCATCACCGGCTGCGCCTCGAAGAAGACCCCGAACAGCGCCGCCGATCTCGGCCTCAACGGCGCCGGCTCTGCCACGCCCGGCTCGGCGCAGGACTTCACCGTCAACATCGGCGACCGCATCTTCTTCGACACCGACTCCTCGTCGATCCGCGCCGACGCGCAGACGACGCTGTCGCGCCAGGCGCAGTGGCTCAACCAGTACAGGCAGTATGCCATCGTCATCGAAGGCCATGCCGACGAGCGCGGCACGCGCGAGTACAATCTGGCGCTGGGCGCCCGCCGCGCCGCTGCCACCCGCGACTTCCTGGTTTCGAAGGGCGTCGCGGCCAACCGTCTGAAGACGATCTCCTACGGCAAGGAACGCCCGGTCGCCGTCTGCGACGACATCTCGTGCTGGTCGCAGAACCGCCGCGCCGTCACCACGCTCTCGGGCGCCGGTTCCTGACGCGCCGCGCCGGAAATCGATATCGATTTTCGGAAACGCTCATAAGCGCCACAGCGTCCTTGGCGCGTCTGACGACGCGCGGCGCTGTGGGCGGCAAAAATACAACATCGCTGAACGAAAGGCGGCCTCCGAGCCGCCTTTTTCATATGCGACAGCTTGAAACAAAATTTGGCCGAAGTCTCGCGTCCTGCTAAGAGCGCGAGGGCGCTTTATCCCCCTCCGATTTGGAAAGGCGCATCGGGCCAACAGATTTTCACGGCGAGAGACATAATGCATTTCAGAACGGTCCTGAGCGGCACGCTTGCGCTGCTGCTCCTATCAAGCATCGCAGGCATCGCCGCACCGGCGGACAGCGGGCAAGCCTCGAACAGCGGCTTCACTTTCCATCTGCCGACGCTGGGCATTTTCGGCGACAAAAAGAAGACCGAGCAGGCGCAAGTCGCCCAGCAGGACGGCGCCGGCATGACCGGTCTGGAGGATCAGATCCGCCAGATGAACGGCAAGCTTGAGGAGCTCAATTTCCAGATCCTGCAAATGCAGGAGCAGATGCGCAAGCAGCAGGAGGACAACGAGTTCCGCTTCCAGCAGCTCGAAGGCGGCTCGCAGGGCGCGAAGCCAACGGGCCAAAAGAAGTCGGAGGCCGCGCCGCAGGACGGCAGCAGCGGCAACACGAATATGGGCGATGCTGGCGCCGGCGACAGCGGCACCGACACCAACGTCGCAACGGCTCCGGCGACGCAAGCTCCGGCCGGCACGGCTCCGCAGGACGGCGGCGGCAAGAGCGTCGGCGACGTCATCGTCGAGTCTCAGACCGGCGACCCGGGCAAGTTGATCACCGGCGCGCCGCCGAAGACCTTCGGCACCATCACCGTCGACAAGAACGGCAATGTCGTCAATGCCGACCCCGCCCCGCAGGCGGGCTCGCAGACGGAAGCTCCCGCGGCTACGGCAAACGCGCCTGCCGCGGAGACCGGCAGCAAGGCTGGCAAAGGCAAGTCCGGCGGCACGGTCATGGCCTCGCTGCCCTCGACCAACAATCCGGACGAACTCTACCGCAACTCCTACCAGTTCATCCTGTCGGGCGACTATCCCACCGCCGAGCAGGGGTTCCGCGACCATATCTCGCGCTTCCCCAAGGACGCCAAGGCGGCGGACGCGCATTACTGGCTGGGCGAATCCCTGCTTGGCCAGCAGAAATACCGCGACGCGGCGGAGGTTTTCCTGGCCGCCAGCAAGGATTATCCGAAGGCCAAGAAGGCGCCCGACATGCTGCTCAAGCTCGGCGTATCGCTGGTCGGCCTCAAGCAGAACGACGTGGCCTGCGCCACTTTCAACGAGATCGGCAAGCGCTACCCGGATGTTTCCGGCACGCTGAAGGAACGCATCAAGCAGGAAAAGGCGCTGGCCTCGTGCTAGCTTGCGTGTCGTTGTCCCAGAATCGGGACCGCTTGTGGACGACGCGCAGTGATGTTCGGTACCGAGACTGACCTTTCGGATCGCCTTTTCCAAGACTTCGACTTCTCCCACGGCGCCGTTGCGGCCGTGTCCGGCGGCAGCGACTCGACCGCCCTTCTCCATCTGCTCAAGCACCACCTCGACCGTACCCTGCCCGCGGCAAGGCTGCTTGCGGTGACGATCGATCATGACCTCAGACCAAGCTCGGCGGCCGAAGCGCAAGCTGTCGCCCGGCTTTGCGCCGAGCACGGCATCGCGCATTGCACGCTCGTCTGGTCCGGCCGCAAGCCATCGACCGGCTTGCCGGCCGCCGCGCGCGAGGCGCGCTACCGGCTGCTGGCCGAGGCAGCCGAAGCGGAAGGCATCCGCACGGTGGTGACCGGACATACCGCCGACGACCAGGCCGAGACCGTGCTGATGCGGCAAGCTCGTGAAGGGGATGCACGCAACGAGGATCCACGCGACGGCCGCGGCCTCGCCGGCATGGCGCCCGCGACGCTCTACGATTGGCGGGTCTGGATCGCCCGCCCGCTGCTCGCCACGCGCCGCGCGGCATTGCGGGAGATGCTGAAGCGTCGCGGCATCGGCTGGACCGAGGATCCGACCAATGTCGACCGGCGCTTCGAGCGGCCGCGCCTGCGCATCTCGCTCACGGGCGGGGCCGGCGAGGCGCGCCTCATGGA
>NZ_RZSR01000542.1:0-4098 GCF_004023265.1 Mesorhizobium sp. M1A.F.Ca.IN.020.06.1.1 | reverse complement strand
ACAAGGCCGCCTTCGACAATATGCAGAAGGCGTTGAACGAAGCGGAAGCACATGGCGGCAAGGTGACCGGGGGCAAGCGGTTCGAGAACGGCCATCCCGAGGCTTACTATGTGCATCCGGCGCTCGTCGAAATGCCGAAGCAGGTTTCGCCGGTGACGGAAGAAACCTTCGCGCCGATCCTCTATGTGATGAAATATGCCGATTTCGACGAGGCGCTCGACCTGCACAATGCGGTCGGCGCAGGCCTGTCATCCTCGATCTTTACCCGCGACCTGCAGGAATCGGAGCGCTTTCTCGGCGTCGACGGTTCGGACTGCGGCATCGCCAATGTCAATATCGGCACGTCGGGCGCCGAGATCGGCGGCGCATTCGGCGGCGAGAAGGAAACCGGCGGCGGCCGGGAGAGCGGCTCGGACGCCTGGAAGGCCTATATGCGGCGCGCCACCAACACGGTGAACTTCTCCAAGGCCCTGCCCTTGGCGCAAGGCGTGTCGTTCGACATCGACTGAGGACATAGAGCGGTTCACCGTTCCACGGAAACGGCAAGCCTCCCTATCTCTTTGATTTGACAATTCCGGACGGAAGACCGTTTCACACTTTCCTGGAATTGCTCTGAGCGCCGCGTCATGGTCGAAGCGGCTCAACGGCGCGTCTCTTTGCGCGCCGTCACGGCAAGCTCGGAGCAGGCGCCGCGGCGCTCAGCCTTCGCTCGCGCCGGAAAAACTCGCCTCGAAGGCTGCGTCGACGATGGCGAGCTTGGCTGCCTGAACGGCCATATACTCGTCGAAGAACTGCCGCGACACCCACATGACGGAATGTCCGCGCTGGCCGACCCAGCCGATGCTGCCGAGCGCCTCGGCGTCGCGAAGCTTGCGCGCCAGATGCGTGCGCGAAAGTTTCAGCCAATGCGCAAATTCGCTGATCGAAATGACGCCGGTCGGAATCTTATCGAGGCTGGCGTCCTCCGGATCGATACCCGACATCAGCCAGTCCATGACGATGCCGCCATTGTTGAGCCAGATGAACAACGAGAAGGTTTGCTGGGGTTCCCGCACCGGAATGGATGCGAGCAATCCGTCGCAGATCAATGGCTGCAGCTTGGCCAGCATATCGGGGTGTTCGAGGAAAGTCGTCAGCCGGGCTCCGCCATCGATGCGGTCGAGCGTTCGCAAATGGGCATGGATCCAGCCGGTAAAGGTCTCGATGGTGGCCGCGGTCACCCGCAAGGGATGAGCTCGGCCATCGCCACGCGACGAAATGTATTCGGCGACGTTGTAATGGAGCATTTCCTTGACGAACGCTTCGGCGGTGTTGCGGCTGGCGACTGAATTGCGGCGCACGACCTCGATGAAACGCGCTACGGTCATTTCGGTGCGACGGTCATCGGGGTCGCGCCTGAAATGCAGCGCAAGTCCGACATGGCCGAGCAGCCAGCGCTGCTGAGTAGCAAAAACGGCGGCAAGGCGCGGGCTGGTTTCGTAGATATGGATGAGCGCGCGCGACTGCTCCTTGACACCGCGCAGAGCTGCCGGATGACTGGCGATTTCTTCGGCGCTCAGGGGCATTTCCTCGGGCACTCCATTCAATTCGAAGCAACGACCAAAGAAGATTCCCCGCCTTCCACGGTCGTGTCCAGTTACCCATTGGAACAACAGCTGATGTTTCGACGCGTTCTTGCTAACCCTTTGCATCGATTCGAAAAACCCGGATAATAATTCGCTCGACGGTCTAGCGTTCAATGGGCGGCCTCTTCGCCGAATCGGCGAAGGAGCATCGACGCTTGGGCTTCGTGAGTGGACAGGTCGGCAACGTCCAAAACCGGTCTTTGCAACCTGCTGGCGGCGACCTATCCTGGAGGCTTGAAATCCGTTGCCTCTAGGCCGCCGCCGAGTGAAGCCATGCCGAGAACGATCCGGACGCTGACCGCCAGCGAGGTCGAAACGCTCGTCGAGTGGGCGGCGAGGGAGGGATGGAATCCGGGCATCGACGATGCCGCCGCGCTCAGGGCTGCCGATCCTGAAGGGTTCATCGGGGCCTTCGTCACCGGCGAGATGGTGGCCGGCATCTCGGCCGTCGCCTATGGCGCGGAGTTCGGTTTCATCGGCCTCTATATCTGCCGGCCCGATCGGCGCGGTGAAGGCCATGGCAAGGCGGTCTGGGATGCCGGCATGGCTCGGCTCGGCGACCGCATTGTCGGCCTCGACGGCGTAGCCGAGCAGCGCGCCAACTACCAACACAAAGGCTTCGTGCCGGCTTATGAGACCGTCCGCTTCAGCGGTCGTCCGGCCCGACTGACCGGGGGTCGGGAAATCCGGTCCGTTGCCGCCGCCGAGACAGCCGAGATCCTGGCCTATGACCGCCAGTGCTTCCCGGCGCCTCGGGAGGCCTTCCTGCGGGCATGGCTGCGGCCGCCCCGGATCGCGATGATGTCCACTGGCTCGACCGGCCTTGCCGGCTACGGCGTGGCGCGCCGATGCCGCGAAGGTTTCAAGATCGGTCCGCTGTTCGCGGACGACATGGAGACAGCCCTGGCTTTGATGGCGGAACTGACGGGAAGGACGGCAGGCGAGGCGCTGCATATCGACGTGCCGGCCACCCAGATCGGCTTCACCGCCGTGCTTCAGGCTGTCGGCATGGTCCCCGGATTCACGACGACCCGCATGTATCGGGGCGGCAAACCAGGCAATGTGCCGTCGAAGGTTTTCGGCATCACGACGCTGGAGCTGGGGTGATCGCGAAGCGAATGGCTTCGGTGCTGTGATCATTGTTTGTCCGGCGTGGCGCATGCGAGATGTCTCTCCGACGTGGTTCGGATGCCGGACTGTGTCTCGCCGCAACGCTCATCGCACAGCGGAGGTTATCGAATGGCTGCAAGAACCGTCCTGATCGCGGGCGGCGCCGGGGGAATGGGTCTTGCGACGGGACTGCGCCTTGCGGCTGACGGTGAGCGGATCGTGCTCGCCGACCTTCCCGGCGCGAAACTCGACGAGGCCGTGTCAAGGATTGCCGCGACCGGTGCGAACGCGATCGGTCTGCCGCTCGACATCCGTTCCGTCGCTGCCTGCCGAGAGGTTGTGAACAAGGCCCGCGAATGGGGAGGCGGCCTGGACATTCTCGTCAACGCCGCCGGCGTCTGGCTCGAGGGAGCGGCAAGCGAGGTCCGCGAAGAGCAATGGGACCTGGTGCTGGACGTCAATCTCAAAGGTGCCTTCTTCCTGATCTCGGCCGCCATTCCGCACCTGTCGGCGGCGCAGGGCGTTATCATCAATATCGCCTCCGACGCGGGCATCGTTGGCAACAGCGGCGCGGCGGTCTATTGCGCCTCCAAAGGCGGGCTGGTGCTGCTGACCAAGGCTCTCGCCCTGGAGCTTGCGCCGCACGGCATCAGGGTCAACGCCGTCTGTCCTGGCGACACGGCGACGCCAATGATCGAGTATCAGGCAAGGACCTATGGCGGAGATGACCCGGACGGCTACAAGCGCAGGCTCCTTGGGCAATACCCGCAAGGGGAAAGAGCACGGTTCATCGGCGTGGAAGAGATCGCCTCCTTCATCCATTATCTTTGCCAGCCCGGCGCGGCGCCGATCACCGGGGCCGCGCTTTCGATCGATTTCGGCATCAGCGCCGGATACTGACTCGCGGCATTGGCGTCATCGCCTTGGAGGGCTCATGACCACGTTTCGCAAATCCCGCACGGCGCTGGTGACCGGCGCGGGCGCCGCCGACGGCATCGGCGTCGCGGTGGCGCGCGCACTCGGCCACGCCGGGCTTGCGGTCGCGATCACCGCCTCGTCGCATCGCGTCGAGCAGCGCGCTGAAGAGCTGCGGGCGGAGGGGCTCGACGTTCGTGCGGTGATGGCCGATCTGACGCGTGCAGCGGATGTCGAGCGGCTCTGCTCGGAGGTCGGCGAGATCGATATCCTCGTCAACAATGCCGGGATGGGAACGGTCGCTCAGCCGGCGCTGCAGCGGCGATTTCTCGATCTCAGCGAAAGCGACTGGGACCGCGGCATCGATGTCAGCCTGAAGACCACATTCCTTGCCACACGCGCATTTCTGGCCGGCATGGTAGAGCGCGGCCATGGACGCGTGGTGAAC
>NZ_RZSR01000053.1:0-12522 GCF_004023265.1 Mesorhizobium sp. M1A.F.Ca.IN.020.06.1.1 | reverse complement strand
AGCCCGCACTTCACCGTTATTCCGCTGGCGCTGAAGAATCCGAATTTCGAACTGCGCACAAATTCGATCGTGCTGAAGATCAATCTCGATTCGACCCGCAAGAAGGCCGTCAGCGTCAGCTATCTCGACGCTCGCGGGCGAGAATTCGAACAACCTGCCGACCTTATCATCCTGTCGGCCTACGCGCTCGGGAACGTCAACCTGCTGCTGCAGTCGGGGATCGGCGTTCCTTACGATCCCGCCACGGGTAAAGGCGTGGTCGGCCGAAACTATGCCTACCAGTGCGGCGGCGGGGCTACCGCCTTCTTCGACAAGAAGACCATCCTGAACCGCTTCATGGGCGCCGGCGCGCTCGGCACCTGCATGGATGATTTCAACGGCGACAACTACGATTTCGTGAAGGCCGGATACATCGGCGGCGGCGGTATCAGTTGCAGCAACTCGGGCGCCCGGCCTATCCAGTCACATCCGACACCCCATGGCACGCCGCGCTGGGGCTCGGACTGGAAGAAAGCAGTGGTCGACAACTATGACCATGCTGCCAACGTTGGCAATCAAGGCGCGGTGATGGCCTACAGGCAGAACTATCTCAGCCTCGATCCGACCTATACGGACATCTTCGGACGCCCGCTGATGAGGATGACGTTCGATTTCCAGGATAACGAAATAAAGCAGATGAACGGCCAGGCCGACATTTGCGTGAAGATCGCCAAGGAGATGGGTGCGATCAGGGTCGACCGGAGCATTCCGCCGGTGCCCTATTCCATCGTTCCCTATCAGAGCACTCACAATACCGGCGGGGCCGTTTTCGGCGCCGACCCCACCACCAGTGTCCTGAACAAACATCTTCAGGTCTGGGATGTCCCGAACGTATTCGTCACCGGCGCCTGCGTATTTCCGCAGAACGCCGGGAAGAATCCGACCGGACCGGTGGGCGCTCTTGCCTATTGGGCGGCGGACGCGATCAAGAATTATCTGAAGAACCCCGGCCCATTGGTTCCCTCCTGAGGCAAGTCTGCCGGGTCCGGATCCAAGCTTCGGATCCGGCAGGCTGTGCGTTTCGAATACCGACATAACCAGGGTGGCTTGGCGGCAACCAAGCCGCCCCTCATTGAAAGCACGCGAAGATGAGATCAACCATTCTTGGATTGACGACCGCGGTTCTCAGCGCAGTCGGATCTGCGCAGGCGCAGGACAAATCTCCTGGCGATGCTGACGCCGGCGCCTCGGTCTTCAAGAGATGCATGGCCTGCCATGCGGTCGGGCCCGACGCCAAGAACGGGTAGGGCCGGTATTGAATGGCGTCGTTGGCCGTGCGGCAGGCACTTACCCTGGTTACAGCTATTCCGCGGCGAACAAGAATTCGGGCCTGACCTGGGATGAACCGACGCTGACCACATATCTGCACGCGCCGCGCAAGTTGGTGCCCGGCACGAAGATGACATTCGCTGGTCTCAGCAAAGACCAGGAGATCGCCGATGTGATCGCCTATCTGAAACAGTTCAACGCCCAAGGACAGAAGGCCTCTCCCTGAGGCAGGGACGATCTGTCCGGCTTGCAAAGCACAATCTTATGAAATTCCTCCTGCATCAGGGCCTGGGGTATTCGACCGTTCATCAGATCGGCGACTACCTGCGAAGCCACGGAACCGGCCATCACTGGATCGAACGGTATCGGGGTAGCATCTTCGTCATCGTATCCGATCAAGCCGACGAGACGATCCTTCGAAACGAGTTCTCCGGGCTTCTCGATGCCGTCAACGAAAGGAGACGGACGGATGAGCGGAAGAGCCATCGACGAGAGCATAAAACTGAAGCGCGCCTATGAGAGCCCAGCTGCCGACGATGGCACGCGGGTGCTGATTGACCGGCTTTGGCCGCGCGGGGTCAAGAAGATCGATGCCGGCATTGACTGCTGGATGAAAGAACTCGCGCCAAGCACCGAGCTTCGGAAATGGTTCGGACACGATCCCGCCCGCTGGGACGAATTCCGTCGGAGATATGCGGCGGAAATCCACGCGCATGGCGATGAGCTCGACCGGCTCCGCGACCTGATACGACACGGCCCTGTCACGCTCGTCTACTCGGCTCATGACGAGGCCCACAACGATGCCGTCGTCCTGAGAGAGATTTTGCTGGGACATCGCTAGAGACGTCGCGCCGCCCTGCCTTTGTGCCATCAAGGACATGGGGCGTGTGACCACTACAGCGGGTTCAAATCACTTTTCTGGAACCAAACCGAGCAAGGTTCATCAAATCATCGAGGAGACGCACAATGAAATTCTTTGTCGATACAGCCGATATATCTGAAATTCGCGAGCTTGCCGCGGCAGGCTTTGTCGATGGGGTGACCACGAACCCGTCGCTCATCTCGAAGACCGGTCGGCCGATCAGGGATGTGATCAAGGAGATCTGCGGGACGATCGAAGGCCCGGTTTCAGCGGAAGTCACCGCGACCGACTTCGACGGCATGATTGCCGAAGGAGAGCGTTTGGCGAGCATCGCGACCACCGTGGCCATCAAGGTACCATCCACCTGGGATGGGTTCAGGGCTTGTCGGGCGCTCGCTCGCCTCGGCCACAAGGTCATGTCACGCTGTGCTTTTCCGCAAACCAAGCATTGCTTGCGGCCAAGGCGGGCGCGACGTTCATTTCGCCCTTCATCGGCAGGCTCGACGACCTCGGATTGGACGGCATGGAAGTGGTCCGGGAAATCCGCGCGATCTACGACAACGACGCATGCTTCACGACGGAAATCCTGGCTTCTTCAATACGCACTCCACTCCATGTCAAAGCTGCGGCAATTGCAGGCGCCGATATTGCGACCATTCCCCCAACTGTACTTCGGAGCCTTGCCAAGCATCCACTCACCGACAAGGGGTTGGCATCCTTTCTCGCGGACTGGGGCAAGACCAGGCAAGCGATCCTTTAAAACTTGCTGGCCGGCGGTCCGACTTGAGCCGTGAGCAGCCCAAGGGACGGGCTGGTCGAGAACACGCGCCGTGGTGACACCGACAGCCTCAAAGTGGCCGGCATGTTCACTTTGTCCTCACTTCGTCCGTCCATCACATGCTCCTGGAATCCAACACAAAAAATGCATTCAATCGCTCACTAAATTCGTTTGCATGGTGCCCTGGATGGCAGGAGACTGGGACGTAGCGGTTCCGCTTTAGTCGGGAGCTCCGGTGAAAACGAAAGCGTCGGTCTGAAGGCGCGCCTGGATGGAACATGTTCAGGGCGTGCGAAGTCTATCGAGGCTCCAGTTATCGATCTTGCGCTGAGAATCGCCAACGGAGACGAAAATGGCTGGGAGCCATTCGAAGGCAAACGGTCCGGATCTGGTTCAGGGCATCGCGATCGCCGATCTTGAGGATGGCGGCAAGCTCGTCGGCCATTGCGGCGACGAGCAGGTGCTGCTGGTGCGCCGCGGGAGCGAGGTATTCGCGGTCAGCGCGACATGCACGCATTACGGCGGGCCGCTCGTCGACGGTCTGGTAGCAGAAGACACGGTTCGGTGTCCGTGGCATCACGCGTGCTTCGATCTGCGCACGGGCGAGGCGCTGCGCGCGCCCGCCTTCAGCCCGCTCGCCTGCTGGTCTGTGGAACAGCGAGAAGGCAAGATATTCGTGGTCGAGAAGCGTAAGCGAACGGCACCGGTGGTGCGAGATGGCGGTGCGGCTCCGGAAAGAATTGTCATTGTCGGGGGTGGCGCGGCTGGTTTCGCTGCCGTCGAGACACTGCGGCGTGAGCAATACCAGGGCAGCATCACCATGATCAGCGATGACCAGGCGCCGCCCGTCGACAGACCGAACCTCTCAAAGGACTATCTCGCCGGCAGGGCGCCGCAGGATTGGATTCCGCTGCGCGGCGAGAAGTATTATTCGAAAAACAACATCGACCTGCGTCTCGACACAAAGGCCGACCGCATCGACCCGCGGTCCCGCGAGGTTGTGCTGTCGGATGGCAGCACGATTTCTTACGAAAGGCTGCTCCTTGCCACGGGGACCGAACCAGTTCGGCTTGCTACCCCCGGAGCCGAGCAATCATTTGTCCACACGCTGCGCTCTTTCGCCGACTGCAAGGCGATTATCGAGCGGGCCGCGAATGCGCGACGCTGCGCCGTGCTCGGCGCCAGTTTCATCGGCCTCGAGGTTGCGGCGGCGCTGCGCTCGCGCGGCATCGACGTTCATGTCGTAGCGCCGGACAGACGGCCTATGGAGCGGGTCCTGGGTCCGCGGATGGGCGACTTCATCCGCGCCCTCCATGAGGAGAAGGGTGTCGTCTTCCATCTCGAGGCGACTGCGGCCAGCATCGACGGCAACAAGATGAAGCTCAGCAGCGGCGGCACGTTGATGGCGGATTTCGTCGTGGCCGGCGTCGGCGTCAGGCCACGCATAGGTCTCGCCGAAAAGGCCGGGCTCAAACTCAATCGCGGCGTTGCGGTGAACGCGTTTTTGGAAACAAGCGCGCCCGGAATTTTCGCGGCCGGCGACATTGCCCGGTGGCCCGATCCGCATAGTGGCGAGAATCTTCGGGTAGAGCATTGGGTGGTTGCGGAGAGACAAGGTCGCACCGCCGCACTCAACATGCTTGGCCATCGCGAGAAGTTCGCGGCTGTGCCGTTCTTCTGGAGCCAGCATTACGATGTGCCCATCAACTATGTCGGCCATGCCGAGCGATGGGACGAGATCTCGGTCGATGGAGACGTCGCGGCCAGGGATTGCCTGCTCCGATTCAAACGGGAGGGGCGCACGCTCGCTGTCGCCTCGATCTTCCGCGACCTGGAAAGTTTGCAGGCCGAGCTGGAAATGGAGCGCCAAACGGCAAGCTAGAACGCGCTCTCGAGCACGGGTGGGAGCGCACCGAGAATGACGCAGCCGAGCATGTCACCGTGACCGAAAGGAGACCGATCTATGTCCGCATTGCAACAGGACGTTGCCAGGGATTTGCAAATCATTGCGCCCACTCAGCATCATTCAAAGATCGTCGAGTTCGCCAAGGAGGTTGCCGAACAAGAGTCCCATCAGATGCCGACGTCGGTCGCAATCTTCTCCGACAGCGGTCGTTGGTACTGCCAGGTCCGTCGCGGCAATGAAAAGACCCGGCCGATGGGCCCCTATACCAAACGAGAGGCTGAACGGGTTCAGGAAGTTCGCAGAGCCTTGATCGCCAAAAGAGGCACCGCTCGGATTATGTTCGAGTAGGCGGGGACCTGACGATCGCGCCGGCCGGCGAACTCCTCACTCCAGCCATCGTTCGTCCTTGAGGTTGTTGAAACCTTGCCGGATCTCGCGGCGGGCCCTGTTGACGTTTGCGTTCCGGCGCCGCGATCAACCGCAACCAACGGAAGGAAAGCCAACATGGGCTACAAGTCGATCGTTCTCAACCTCGACATCGACGGGATGGTCGCTCCTGTTGTCAAGCTCGGAGTCGATCTCGCCCAGCGCTTCGACGCGCGCCTGATAGGTCTGTCGGCCGCCGACGTTCCGCCGCCGGTTGTAATGGAAGGTGGAGTGGCCTTCGAAGGCGAGAGCATGATGCGCCAGCGCAAGAACATCAAGCAACGGCTCGAGGACCTCCACGCGCAGTTCGAAAGCATTGCTGGCACGACGGTTCATACGCAATGGCGTGGGACCGTGGGCAATCCGACCCGCTCGCTAATTGAATCGGCGCGGTTGGCCGATGTCATCGTCACAGCATCGCCGGAGGGTGCCAGTTTCGACGACGCGTATCGGTCGACCGACCTCGGCAATCTGATCCTTCAGGCCGGACGGCCCGTATTTGTGGCAGCGACCAACCAGGAGAATTTCCGCATCAACAAGGTTCTGGTCGGATGGAAGGACACGCGTGAAGCCAGGCGCGCGGTTCTAGATGCCATGCCCTTTTTGCGGATGGCTCAGGAGGTTCGGGTCATTACGATCGACGATGGCCCAACTGACCAAACCTGGAACGGGCTGGACGATGTTGTCGCCTTCCTGGACATGCACGGCGTAGAGGCCAAGGCGGAGGTGTTTCCGGAAAAATCCAATGGCCGAACGATCGCCGACGTCGCCGGCGCAATGAACGCGGATCTCGTCATATCCGGCGCCTATGGCCACAGCAGGTTCAGGGAGTGGATCTTCGGCGGCGCTACCCGCTCGCTACTTGAAGCTGATCGGCTGAACCGGCTCATGTCGAACTGATCGCCGGCACCGATGGCGGAGTGCATCCCACCTGCTGACAGATTTCGCGAACGCATCCCAGCCCGCTGGGTTGGTGCTCGTTAACCGTGACAAGCCTGCCGCCGGACCCTATCGCAAGAACTCAGGCTTGTTGTTGTTCGCCCTCGGTGGCGATCAACATCCAGTTCCGCTTCCTTGACTGGGTTTGACAGGCGAACGTCCACGTATCGATCATCTCAACGATCTCCCGGGGATCGCCGGCGACGACTGCATTGTCGGCAGAGCGTGTAACGCTGACCACGTCGGAAACGTATCGAACAACTATCTCAGCGGTGCCATTCTCCACGAAAGCATCGACAACCTTCGTTTCGTCTGTCCTGATGAAGGTGAGTTCCAGCATCTCTTGCCGATCGCGGCGTTCGACGATCACTCGCTCGAAGGCATCAAGCACTTCCGGCCCGACGAGGCGCTGCAATGTCTGGATGTCACTCTCCGCAAACGCCCGCAGTATCGCTTCATAGGCCCTCCTGGCGCCAGCCAGAAATGCCGCGGGATCGAAATCCGGGTCGATCTTGCGAAGCGCATCCTGGGACATGTCCGCACAGGATGTGTGTCCGGCACTTTCGTCCCGCCGCGCCGCTGCAGTGTCCCGCTTGGCCCTCTCGTCGTTCCAGCGGGAGAGGAGCTGGCTCCAACTCCCAAGCATTGCCCAATAAAGCGCGAGAATCGCAACGAGAAGGATCTGGCTGGTCGGGTCTGAGGTCTCGCTCATGACATTCACCCATCGACTTGTCGAAGATGCCCATATCAGTGGATCCGGGGCAGCCTTTCCCACTGATGGAATGGCGGCGGCGACGGCAGCTGCCATTCAAGTGTGGTCGCCCCTTCGCCCCACGGGTTGGCGCTGGCCGGGCGCTTGCGGCTGAAAGCTTCTGCGACCGCGACGAAGAAGATGAACAGCCCCGCGGTCGAGATGTAGGAGCCGATCGAGGAGACGAAATTCCAGCCGGCGAAGGCATCGGGATAATCAGCGTAGCGGCGCGGCATGCCGGCCATGCCGAGGAAATGCTGCGGGAAGAAGACGAGATTGACGCCGATGAACATCGTCCAGAAATGCAGTTTCCCGAGCGTCTCGCTGTACATGTATCCGGTCATCTTCGGGAACCAGTAGTACCAGCCAGCGAAGATGGCGAAGACCGCGCCCAGTGACAGCACATAGTGGAAGTGGGCAATCACGAAATAGGTGTCGTGCAACGAGCGGTCGATTCCGGGGCTGGCGACCATGATCCCGGTGACGCCGCCGACGGTGAAGAGCAAGACGAAGCCGATAGCCCACAGCATCGGTGTCTTGAACTCTATCGATCCGCCCCACATTGTGGCCAGCCACGAAAACACCTTCACGCCTGTGGGAACGGCGATGACCATCGAGGCGAAGGCGAAGTAGCGCTGGCTGTCGAGGGAGATGCCGGTCGTATACATATGGTGCGCCCAGACGAGGAAGCCGATCAGGCCGATCGCCACCATCGCATACGCCATGCCGAGATAGCCGAAGATTGGCTTCCTGGCGAAGGTCGAGATGACGTGGCTGATGATGCCAAAGCCGGGCAGGATCATGATATAGACCTCCGGATGGCCGAAGAACCAGAACAGGTGCTGGTAGAGGATCGGGTCACCGCCGCCATCAGGAACGAAGAACGTCGTGCCGAAGTTGCGGTCCGTGAGCAGCATCGTGATCGCTCCGGCCAGCACCGGCAGCGACATCAGCAGCATGAAAGCGGTCACCAGCATCGCCCAGGCAAGGAGCGGCATCTTGTGCATCGTCATTCCTGGCGCGCGCATGTTGAAGATGGTCGTGATGAAGTTGATCGCGCCGAGGATTGATGACGCTCCCGCAAGGTGGATCGAAAGGATGACGAGATCGACCGCGGGACCAGGCTGGCCGGAGGTCGAAAGCGGCGGGTAGAGCGTCCAGCCGCCGCCATGGCCGAGCGTGCCTGGCGCTCCCGGCACGAACATCGAGGTGATGAAGAGGATGAACGCCATCACCAGCAGCCAGAACGAGATATTGTTCATGCGCGGAAACGCCATGTCGGGTGCGCCGATCATGATCGGTACCATCCAGTTGCCGAAGCCGCCGATCAGGGCCGGCATGAGAACGAAGAAGATCATGATGAGGCCGTGGGAGCTGACCACGACATTGTAGGCCATCGGATCCCTGAATATCTGCAGCCCTGGCTCCTGGAGCTCTATCCGGACCAGGACCGAAAGCGCGGTGCCGAGAATCCCCGCCAAGATCGAGAAGATCAGATAGAGCGACCCGATATCCTTGTGGTTGGTCGAGTACAGCCACCTGACCAGAAACCGGGGCTTGTGGTCTTCCATCGCTGCCGCTGGATTCGACATGGTGCGCTACCTGCCTTTCATTGCAGGCAAGCCTGATGGCTCTCGCGAGGGACGGCATTCATCCGCCGCGATCGGAGAACCAGGCGCTGTCTGCTTCGTGTTTTCAGTCGTCCGTGACATTGCGTCCATCGCAATGTCGTGGGCTTTGGAGCCGATCGGGCGTAAGCCGATGGCCAGCGGTCCGCCTGTGCATGGCCGCGAGCTTTCTGTCGAAGAAACCGCCGCCACATTCCGAGGCGCCAGCTCCGTACCGCCCCAAACGTGCTACGGAGGGAAGAGGAAGGCAAACGGAATTAAATGCCGCGTAAGTGCAAATTTATTGCTCTTGCAAGCGAGCCGGTGGGAGGGGCGGGTCTTTAGGGATCAACAACCACAACGGAGCACAACTATGCCGGCAATTTCGACATCGGCGCCGAAGCTCGCCATATTGAGGCAGGTAAGCTCGAGGTCACGCAAGGCGCCGGAACTCATCTATTCGGGGGCATGCAGCGGGAGAGAGCGGACTGCGGGAGGCTAGGCGGATTTAAAGCGACGTTGTGAAATGATCGTTCCCCCCAGGCGCGAAGCCACATGGCTGGCAGGTGGATCGACAAGGAAAAAATGCCTTATCCGTTTTACACTATCGGTCATTCGACCAGGTCGATTCCGGAATTCGTTGCCCTGCTGCATGTGGCAGAAGTCGCCCTGGTAATCGACATAAGAACCGTCAGACGCTCGCGGGCGAACCCGCAATTCAACACCGAGGTGCTTGCGGAAAGCCTAGCTCCGTCCGGCATTGGATATGAGTACATTGCCGAGCTTGGCGGCCTGCGGGGCAAGGCGCATGACATTCCACCAATGCTAAACGCGTTCTGGATTAACCAGAGTTTTCACAACTACGCCGACTACGCGTTGTCGGCGGAGTTTCATGACGGCCTAACCCGGCTTGTATCGCTCGGCAGGGAGCGGCAGTGTGCCGTCATGTGCTCGGAAGCGCTGTGGTGGCGCTGTCACAGAAGGATCGTCGCGGACTACCTGATCAGCCGCGGCGAGTCCGTTTTTCATCTGATGAGCCATGACAAGGTCGTGCCGGCGAAACTCACCGACGGCGTGAGGGCAGGAGCCGATGGAATGCTTGTCTACCCGCCTTCACAGCCTTCGGCATAGTCGAGCCCTCAGGCAGCCGACGGCCCCGGGTCGTCGAACCCGGCGTTGAAAGCCGCCGCAACCTTGTTCTGAGCTTCGTCGTGCGGTTCATCGGAACGATGGACGGCCCGCGGACCGTGTCCATCCAGCCGCAGCGAATCCGATGCAGCAACTCCCGCCAGTTTCAGTCTCTCGCGCCTTGCGGCTTCTGGTTGGTAAACCACTTCATGCACCGTCAGCGTTTCAAGCATCCCGTCCGCTGTCGGAATGGACATCGACTGCCCCTTGGCCAGACCGAGCAACGCCAGGCCTCGCGGATTGGTGATAGGCAAAAGCATGCCAACCAGACCGCGCATCTGGTCATGTGCGACGATGCGGGTTTCGGCAGGACCGTCGTTCACCCGATAGGCCACGCGGCTGCTGAGTGTCACGACGTTCGCTGGGATGTCATCGCGAAACATGACAACTGCGCTCGAAATCTTCCGCTGGAGAATAGTCGAGAAGGTTTCGTCGCGGATCGGATGGCGTTCCCGTATCACTTGAAGAATCGTGTAATCCTTGGTGGTCAGTTGGCAGGTGTCTATATTGGGCATGGTACGTCTCCAGCCGGCCCGCACAAGGCGATCCGGCAACTGCAGTTGATCGGATGTGAGGAAGTACCCCTGTGCCGGACCGAGATGAGCCGGCGCAGGGGTCAGACTCCCGCGATCAAGCTGCCTGCATGATTGAGGAGACGGACGGAGACGCCCATGTCAGACGCTCGCCGCCATCGTTGGAGACGCAGGTGCGAGCTGACTGACTCCATCACCTTGCGGGGCGGGCTGGGTCACACCAAGCACCAACAGTTCGTGCCGGCGCCCGTCTCGGGCGGTCCACATGATTGACTGTCCAGCCGAGAGGCCGATCAGGGCTGTGCCAATCGGTGTAAGAATCGAAACCTTGCCTTCGGAGATGTCAGCATCGCCAGGGAAAACCAGCGTTACCGTTCTCCGATCACCGGTGTCGGGCTTGAACGTCACAGTTGAACCCATCCGGACGGTACCGGCGGAGACCCAACCATCGGCGACGATCCGCGCGCGCTCGAGCTCGGCGAGCAGCTCATCGGAAGCCTCCGGATATCGTGCGGCGAAAGTGCTCGCGAGCACCGATAAGCGCGCATGATCCGACTGCGAGATGCGGATATTCGGCTTGCGCCGGATTTTCGAGTTTTTCTGCATCTAATGCTCATATTTCTCCTGGCTCAGCCGCCATCAAAGGTGGCGGACAGGCGACTTCGGAAATTGATCCCAGTGCGCCAAAAGGTTGGAGCCCTGCTGATCCTAACATGTCGATTAAGCGGGCGCCCCGAGCCGAGGGGTAACGTGCGGTACCGGCTATCCGAAGTTGATCAAGGTCCGCATGGATCATCATCGTTGTTAGTCTTGGGAATCCGCGGTCACCACGAATTGAGCGGGACGCCACCATGCCCTCGCTGCGGTCGCGTGAAGCGCCGCGCGTGCCATGAGTTTCCCGCAAACGACCCACGCTAAGAGCAGACTGTTCAAAGTGTACCCAGAAGCAGCGGTGGGCTCGCTGATTTCGATTACATCGCCTCGCGCGCGGTGTACCGTTGAGGACCCTGCCCAGGATCTATGGAACGGCATCCGTGCCAACGATGCCCCCCTCATTCTCGAGAACGCTGATCCGCCTGACCTCGGAGCGGTTTAGTTTCAGGCGAACCCCGATACCGCCGCCGTTCTCGGCAATAAAAAAGGCGCCGGCGCCTTCGAGCGCGATTTGGAGCCTATTACAGACTTCGTAGTCGGGGAGTGTGATCCGACGTTCGAATTCCTCGATGGCCAGCGCATCCACGCCTGAATTGCTGGCGAGCTTTTCGCGGGTCCATTCGACCAGCGCGCGAGCAGCGCGGCATTGAGCTCCAGTGATCGTCATAAGTTACCCTTTCAGACGCTTTCGGGAGCGACATCGCTGTCTGCTGAAAGCCAGTATGCTCCGGCGCGATGGCTCGACCCGTCAGAAATGGATATCGAGTCCGAAAAAGGGAAGGGCCGATGCCGTTGGCTGGTGTCGAAATTGTGAAGCTCCCGTTCCGCTTCGGCCCTTTTCAGACATCCAGTCTCATATTCAGTTGGTAACCGTGTTCGCCCCTACAACATAACTTGGCTCGGCAGCACGCGATCGGCTTGTGCCCAGTCGGACGAATACCACTGTTCCGCGAAACCTGCACCCCGGCTGTACGTCAGTGTCAAAAGCTAACTGCGCGAGGCCATACAGCTGGCAGCTACGTCCTTGGCGAGGCCTAAGAATGCACGCGAGCCATCCGCCTCACCACGGACGGGTGAGTGGCCAAACCCTAGCATTTGCTCGAGCGCGCTGACGCCGAAACTGCGACAAATGCCATTAGGATGACGGATAAGCTGCCGACGAGCGACGAAATCTGAGCGATAAAACCCAACAATCCAGGCCCAAGAAGCAATCCCGCGTATCCCATCGTCGTCACGATTGACATTGCCCGAGCAGCAGAAGTGCCACCTGCACGCCCGGCGGCGGCGAAAAGTGTGGGCACGACGTTTGCTAGGCCAAGACCGCATATGGCGAGCGCAATCAGAACAACAGGAAGATTGCCGCCCATCAGGATCATTGTGAACACCGAGCCTGCGCAAACTATTGTGCAATAGCGCAACATTGGCATCTGGCCGATCCGCTTAACGATGGCGTCACCGAATAGGCGGCCGGTTGCCATCATGGTTGCAAATGCCGCAAAACCATAGGCGCCTGTGCTTTCTGCTCCTCCGGATCGGGTCACGATGTAAATAGCGCTCCAATCCATCATTC
>NZ_RZSR01000541.1:0-4110 GCF_004023265.1 Mesorhizobium sp. M1A.F.Ca.IN.020.06.1.1 | reverse complement strand
CACCCGCCGCAACCGCTGCCGCTGCAGCGCAGGGGGATCAGCCGGCCAAGGCGGCAAACTCGCCATGACCGGGCGCAGCGGCTTTCCCATACCCGTCTCGGTGCTCACCGGCTTTCTCGGGGCCGGCAAGACGACGCTGCTCAACCGGTTGCTCAAGGATCCGGCGCTTGCCGACACAGCCGTCATCATCAACGAGTTCGGCGAGGTGGCGATCGACCATCTGCTCGTCGAGCAAGCCTCAGACGGCATCATCCAGCTTTCCGACGGCTGCCTTTGCTGCACGGTGCGCGGCGAACTCGTCGATACGCTGGCCGACCTCGTCGACCGGCTGCAGACCGGACGCATCGCCAGGCTGGCCCGGGTCGTGGTCGAAACCACCGGCCTTGCCGATCCTGCACCGGTGCTGCAGTCGATCATGGCGCATCCGGCGCTGGTGCAGGCTTTCCGGCTCGACGGCGTCATCGCGCTGGTCGACGGCGTCAACGGGGCGGCCACGCTGGATGGCCATGTCGAGGCGGTGAAGCAGGCGGCAGTCGCCGACCGCATCGTGCTGACCAAGACCGATCTCACCGAGGCAAGCGACGTCGAGGCCCTGCGGGCGCGACTTCATCAGATAAATCCGAGCGCGGTCCTTCTCGACGTCAATGACCCCGCTACCGGGGCAGCGTCGCTTTTCGATTGCGGCCTCTACAATCCCGAAACCAAGAGCGCCGACGTGCGGCGCTGGCTCGGAGAGGAGGCGGCGCATGATCATCATCACCACGACGATGGTCATGATCACGCCTCCCATCATCACGACCACCGCCACGACGGCCGCGTGCGCTCCCACTCGCTCGTCCATGACGGGCCGGTGCCGTTCTCGGCGATCGAGATGTTCCTCGATTTGTTGCGCTCGACGCATGGCGAGAAACTGCTGCGCATGAAGGGCGTCATCGAACTTCAGGAGGATCCGTCACGGCCGCTGGTGATCCACGGCGTGCAGAAGATCCTGCATCCGCCGGCCAGGCTGCCGTCATGGCCGGACGGACGGCGCGGCACGCGGCTGGTGCTGATCACGCTCGACATGCCGGAAGATTATGTCCAGCGGCTGTTTTCCGCCTTCACCAACAAGCCGTCGATCGACACGCCCGACCGGGCGGCGCTCGAGGCCAATCCGCTGGCGATCGCCGGGCTGTAGCTGCAGAGGTCCGATTGGCCTATGCCGCGCCGCCGCGCTCGACCAGGAAGCGATGGCCGCCGTCGACCGCCGCCGTCTCGATCAGCTGATGGCCGGCATCGGCGCAGAAGGCCGGAATGTCGATCACGGCCAGCGGGTCGGTGGTTTCCAGCCACAGACGGCTGCCAGGCCGCATCGCGGCCAGACGCTTGCGCGCCTTCAGCACCGGCAGCGGGCAGTTCAGCCCCTTCAGATCGTAGGTAGCGGCGGACCAGGCCAAGATCGAGAAATCTCAGCCGCCGAACATGCCGAGCAGTTTCTTCTTCAGCTTCGAGACCGTGCCTTCGTCGGCACTTGCCGCCTGCTGCGTTTCCGGCACCGGTTGCGCGGAAGCCGCCTCGACGCCCGCGGTGACCACCGGCTGCTGAGCCGCCTGCTTGGCGGCTTCCTTTTCGGCCAGAGCCTGCGCCTTGGCGGCCGCCTTTTCAGCCTGCGCTTGCGCCTTCGCGGCCTTGGCCGCCTCGATCGCCGCAAGCCGCTGCTCCTCGGCCTTGCGCTTGGCCTCCTTCTCCGCGTCGAGCGCGGCCATCTTGCGGCCGAGCGGGGAATCGATGCGGCCCATCCGCGTCGTCTCGGTTACCGAGCCGTCCGCATTCATCGACGGCGGGTCGATCGGCACGCGCTCGCCGCGGGCGCGGCGCTTGGACCAGTCGGAAACGATGCTAGCTTCCTTGATGCCGGCGATGGCCGGCTTAGGCGGTAGTATGCTTCCCTTGACCGCGGCGTTGAAGGCGGCGTCGTAGCGCTTTTCGTAGTCGGCGTAGGCCGTTTTCAACGAATCAGGCTGTGTCATTGCCGGGCAGGGGCCTGTCGGGTCGAAAGTGGCGCCTTCGGGCGCTGCCTGATTGAAGACGTAGCGCTTCTCGCAGACGTCGACTTTCGGCGGCACCTTGGTGATCTCGAAATTGTCGTAGCCGACCTTCAGCATCTTCCAGAACTCGTAGTTCGGGTCGTTGCGGTAGCGCGCCATGTTGGCGGCGGTCATGCGGAACGGGAAGGCCTGGATCTGGAACTCGGTCTGGCCGCCCTGGAAGGCATCGCGGCCGAAAGCATAGATCTGCTCGATCTGGGCATCGGTCATCGAATAGCAGCCGGACGAGGAGCAGGCGCCGTGCACCATCAGATTGGAGCCGGTGCGGCCGTTGGCCCTGTCATAGGCGTTGGGATAGCCGATGTTGAAGGACAGATGGTAGTTCGAGCGCGGGTTCATCTGCGACGGACGCACCGTGTAGAAGCCTTCCGGCGCCTGGCGGTCGCCCTCGGTGTATTTGGGGCCGAGCTTGCCCGACCATTTGCAGATGTCGTAGGTGGCGACGAGATCGTAGCGGCCGTTGGTCTTGGCCTTCCAGATCTCCAGCTTGCCTTCTTCCTTGAAGATGCGCGCCATCACCGAGGAGGTGCGCACCATGCCCTTGGCCTTCATGTCGGCGAGGATCTTATCCGGCAGGGGCTTGTTGGCCTCCGGCGCAAAATCCTTCATCGACGAATCATTGCAGCCGGCGATGCCTATCGCGGCGACAAGGACTCCGGTGCGGGCAAGCTTGGCAAACATCGATACGGCTTTGTCTTTTCTCTCAGGCCAACGGCCTCGGCATGGCCGGCCCGCAGGCTCAACACCAATGGACCGTAAGCCCGTTAACCTTGAAAATTCCTTACCGCAAGCAATAGCCAACCCCTCGCGGATATTTTCATTGAGCCGAATGCGGCGGCATTTTTGTGGCGAAATTGTTAATCGCCGCCATAGTTGCGGCGAACGGCCGAATTAAACGGGTGGCGCTGGGGCAGACTCACGTGCTTTGTTTTCATGCATGTCGTTTTCGCAAAACCACTGCACAGTTTTGCGCGACATGCATTAAAGGCTGCGGCCCATCGCTAAATATTTCTCGCGGCGCTGCTCGCGGAAATCGGTGTTGGCGCCGGCAAAGTCCTTCATCGTCTTGGCGATCAGATCGCCGGTGGCGGCAATCACCGTTTCCGGCGCACGCTGGGCGCCGCCCATCGGCTCGGGAACGATGGCATCGATGATCTTCATTTCGAGAAGATCCTGGGCGGTGATCTTCATGTTGGTCGCCGCGTCCTTGGAACGGGTGGTGTCGCGCCAAAGAATAGAGGCCGCGCCCTCGGGCGAGATCACCGAATAGATGGCATGCTCAAGCATGTAGACGCGGTTGGCGGTGGCGATCGCGATGGCGCCGCCGGAGCCGCCTTCGCCGATGACCACCGAGATCGACGGCACTTTGAGCGCTAGGCAGGCTGAGGTCGAGCGCGCAATGGCCTCGGCCTGACCGCGTTCCTCGGCGCCGACGCCGGGATAGGCGCCGGCGGTGTCGACCAGCGTCAAAAGCGGGATCTTGAAGCGGTCGGCAAGCTCCATCAGCCGAACCGCCTTGCGGTATCCCTCGGGCCGTACCGAACCAAAATTGTGCTTGATGCGGCTTGCCGTGTCGGAGCCCTTCTCCTGGCCGATCACCGCCACCGGCTCGCCGCGGAAACGGGCAAAACCGCCGACGATCGCCTGGTCGTCGCCGAAATTGCGGTCACCGGCCAACGGCGTGAAATCGCTGAACAAGCCCTTGATGTAGTCGAGGCAGTGCGGCCGGTCCGGATGGCGGGCCACCTGGACCTTCTGCCAAGGGGTGAGCGCCTTGTAGAGATCGCGCAGCGCATCGCGCGAACGCTTCTCCAGCCTGCCGATCTCGTCGGCGACATCGACCGCCTCGCCGTTCTCCGCGAGCTTCTTCAGCTCAAGGATCTTGAGTTCCAGATCCTGCACCGGCTTTTCGAAATCGAGGTAATTATACATGCTGGGGCGGACCGATCCGTCGGAAGGCAATGGCTGGCGGAACCCTGGAAATGCTGGCTCCGGGCGGTGGAACGTCGCCCTCACATAGCGG
>NZ_RZSR01000540.1:0-4115 GCF_004023265.1 Mesorhizobium sp. M1A.F.Ca.IN.020.06.1.1 | reverse complement strand
GTCGGCGCTCGCCCATCACTATTTCGGCGCCAAGGACGAGCTGCTCTTCGCCACGATGCGGCACATCCTTGCCGAGCTCAACATCGATACAAGACGAGCGCTTCGCGTCGCCGCGACACCGCGCCAGCGCGTCTCGGCCGTCGTTGCGGTCAGTTTCTCCGACGAGCAGTTCCAGCCGGAGATCATCGCGGCCTGGCTCGCCTTCTATGTCGAGGCGCAGAAATCGACCGAGTTGCGGCGGCTGCTTCGTTTCTATGCGCGGCGGCTCAATTCCAACCTGATGAGCGGGCTGACCGGCATTCTGCCGAGGGCCGAAGCGGACCGCGCTGCGGAAGCGACGGCGGCGCTGATCGACGGACTCTACATTCGGCGCGCGCTGAAGGACGGCGTGCCCGATGCGCAGACAGCGATCGCGCTCGTCGAAGATTATCTCGAAACCAAGCTCAGCGGACGGAGCCTGCCTTGACCACCGAACGACCCAATTTCCTGATCGTCATGGTCGATCAGCTCAACGGCACGCTCTTCCCCGACGGCCCGGCGGATTTCCTGCACGTGCCGCATCTCAAGGCGCTCGCCGCCCGCTCGGCGCGTTTCGCCAACAACTACACCGCCTCGCCGCTTTGCGCGCCCGGCCGGGCCTCGTTCATGAGCGGCCAGCTGCCGTCGCGCACCGGGGTCTATGACAACGCCGCCGAATTCTCGTCCTCGATCCCGACCTTCGCGCATCATCTGCGCTCCGCCGGCTATTACACCTGCCTGTCCGGCAAGATGCATTTCGTCGGACCGGACCAGTTGCACGGCTTCGAGGAGCGGCTGACCACCGATATCTATCCGGCCGATTTCGGCTGGACGCCGGATTACCGCAAGCCCGGCGAGCGCATCGACTGGTGGTATCACAATCTCGGCTCGGTCACCGGCGCCGGCGTTGCCGAGACCACCAACCAGATGGAGTATGACGACGAGGTGGTGTTTCTGGCCGAGCAAAAGCTGTACCAGCTTTCGCGCGAGCAGGACGATGCGGGACATCGGCCCTGGTGCCTTACCGTTTCGCTATCGCACCCGCACGATCCCTATGTCGCGCGCAGGCAGTACTGGGATCTTTACGAGAACTGCCAGACGCTCGATCCCGAAACGCCGTTCATCCCGCATGACGAACAGGACACGCATTCGCAGCGCCTTTACCGGGCAAGCGACTATCAGTCCTTCGAGATCACGCTCGAGCAGGTGCGCCGTTCCCGGCGCGGCTATTTCGCCAACATTTCCTATGTCGACGATAAGCTCGGCGAGCTTCTGGACGTCCTCAAGCGCACTCGCATGCTTGACGACACCATCATCCTGTTCTGCTCGGATCACGGCGACATGCTGGGCGAGCGCGGCCTGTGGTTCAAAATGAGCTTCTTCGAGGGCTCGGCGCGCGTGCCGCTGATGATCGCCGGCAACGGCGTGCCAGCCGGCCTCATCGAGGCGCCCGTCTCCAATCTCGACGTGACGCCGACGGTCTGTGACCTCGCCGGCATTGATATCGCTGCAATCGCGCCGTGGACCGACGGCCAGTCGCTGCTGCCGCTGCTCGGCGGCAAGCCGCGCACCGCACCCGTTGTCATGGAATATGCCGCCGAAGGCTCCTATGCGCCGCTGGCCGCGATCCGCGACGGCAAATACAAATTCGTCCATTGCGAGCTCGACGCGCCGCAGCTGTTCGACCTGGAGGCCGACCCGCTCGAACGGAACAACCTCGCTGAGGATCCGGCGAACGCTGCCCTGGTGGCGGCGTTCATGGAAAAGGTCCGGGCGCGCTGGGACATGGCCGCGTTCGATGCCGCGGTGCGCGAAAGCCAGGCAAGCCGCTGGGTCGTCTACCCGGCGCTGCGCAACGGCGCCTATTACCCCTGGGATTTCCAGCCGCTGCAGAAAGCCTCGGAGCGCTACATGCGCAATCACATGAATCTCGACAACCTCGAAGAGAGCAAACGATATCCGCGAGGCGAATGATGGCAGACGTTCTGGTTCCCACCCTCGACCGCCTGAAGCAGGCCTATGCGGTGACCTCGACGGCGACGCAAGTCACGCCGCTGTTGGAGTCGCCCGCACTTGCGAGGGAAGCCGGCGCCGCGCGGGTGTTCGTCAAGCCGGAATCGCTGCAATGGGCGGGGTCCTTCAAGGTGCGCGGCGCCTATTGGCGCCTTAAGCGGCTGTCACCGGACGAAGCGAGGAAGGGCGTGGTCGCCTATTCCTCCGGCAATTTCGCGCAAGGGCTTGCGGCTGCCGGCCAGGCGCTCGGCATTCCCGTCACCATCGTCATGCCGATCGACGCGCCTGCCGCCAAGCGCGACGCGACCGCCGGCTATGGCGCGCGCGTGGTGCTGACCGATCATGGCGAGCGTGCCCGCGAGGAAGTCGCCGCCGCCAAGGCGCGCGAGATCGCCGAGACCGAGCAGCTCATCTTGCTGCATCCCTTCGACGATCCCGAGATCGTCGCCGGCCAGGCAGGGGCCGGGCTGGAAGCGCTCGACCAGTTGGCGGCGAAGAAGGCCCACGCCGATTTGGTGTTCTGCTCGGTTGGCGGCGGCGGCCTGATCGGCGGCGTTTCGCTCGCCTTCCATTATCTGTCGCCGAAAACCGAGATCATCGCCGTCGAGCCGGAAGGCTTCAACGGCATGGGCTCGTCGCTGGCGCATGGCGCGATCGAGACGATGCCGATCGGACCGAGATCGATCTGCGACGGGCTGATGGCGCGCAAGCCAGGCGAGGCGCCCTTCGCGGCGGTGAGTGCTGCCGGCGTTCGCGGCGTCACCGTCGAAGATGCCGCGGTGCGGGATGCAATGAAGATCGCCTTCGAGCGGCTGAAGCTGGTGCTGGAGCCTTCGGGCGCGGCCTCGCTTGCCGCGCTGCTCGGCGGCAAGGTGGATGTAGCGGGCAAAACCGTCCTTGTGGTGGCTACCGGCGGCAATGTCTCGCTCGCCGACTTTATGGCGCATATGAACAATGCTTGAAGCGGATTTCGTGATCATCGGATCGGGCTCCGCCGGCTCGGCCATGGCCTACCGGCTGTCGGAAGACGGCAAGCATTCGGTGATCGTGATCGAGTTCGGCGGCACCGATATGGGGCCGCTGATCCAGATGCCGTCGGCGCTGTCGATCCCGCTCAACATGAGCCTTTACGACTGGGGCTTCGCCAGCGAGCCAGAGCCGCATCTCGGCGGCCGCGTGCTCGCCACCCCGCGCGGCAAGGTGATCGGCGGTTCGTCCTCCATCAACGGCATGGTCTATGTTCGCGGCCATGCGCGCGACTTCGACCATTGGGCCGAACAGGGTGCTGCCGGATGGGGCTTCGCCGACGTGCTTCCCTATTTCAAGCGCATGGAGGATTCCGACGGCGGCGAGGACGGCTGGCGCGGTCAGGGCGGCCCGCTGCATGTGCAGCGCGGCACGCGCAAGAACCCGCTTTACGGCGCCTTCCTCGAGGCGGGCCGGCAGGCCGGCTTCGAGCTCACCGACGACTATAACGGATCGAAGCAGGAAGGCTTCGGGCCGATGGAGCAGACCATCTGGCGCGGCCGCCGCTGGTCGGCCGCGAACGCGTATCTTAAGCCGGCTCTCAGGCGAAAGAATGTGAGTCTGGTCAAGGGCTTCGCCCGCCGCGTGGTGATAGAGAATCAACGCGCCATCGGCGTCGAGATCGAAGCTAACAAACAGATTCAGGTCGTTAAGGCGCGACGTGAGGTGATCGTCGCGGCCTCGTCGATCAATTCGCCGAAGATCCTGATGCTGTCCGGCGTCGGCCCCGGCGCGCATCTGCAGGAAAACGGCATAAAGGTGATCGCCGACCGGGCGGGCGTCGGGGCCAATCTGCAGGACCATCTGGAGCTCTATATCCAGCAGGAAGCGACCAAGCCGATCACGCTGAACTCGGTGCTCAACCCCTTCTCCAAGGCGATGATCGGCGCGCAGTGGCTGTTCTTCAAGTCCGGCCTCGGCGCCACCAACCATTTCGAAGCCGCGGCCTTCGTGCGCTCGCAGGCCGGCGTCGACTACCCAGATATCCAGTACCACTTCATCCCGGCGGCGGTGCGTTACGACGGCAAGGCGGCGGCGAAGTCGCATGGCTTCCAGGC
>NZ_RZSR01000539.1:0-4131 GCF_004023265.1 Mesorhizobium sp. M1A.F.Ca.IN.020.06.1.1 | reverse complement strand
ACATCGAGGTGCATATCCGCGACATCGCGGAAAAATACCTGATCCAGGGCGAGACGCAGGACACCGCCTTCATGTTCGTGCCCTCGGAATCGGTGTTCGCCGAGATTCACGAGAATTTCGAGCCCGTGGTGCAGAAGGCGCACCGCGCCCGCGTCGTCATCGTCTCGCCGTCATTGCTGATGCTGTCGATCCAGGTCATCCAGGCGATCCTGAAGGACGCGCGCATGCGCGAGCAGGCGCATCTGATCCAGGGCGAGGTCATCCGCCTGATGGAGGACGTGGCGCGAGTCGACGAGCGTGTGCGCCGGCTGCAGACGCATTTCGGCCAGGCGGCCAGGGATATCGACGACATCCTCGTCTCGACGACGAAGGTCACCAAACGCGGGCAGAAGATCGAGGCGCTGGAGTTCGCCGAGGGCGAACCCGAACCGCCACGCGGTCCTGCCAAGGTGGAGGCGGGCGCACGCGTGGCCGATTCCAAGACGGGTCAGCTCAGGCTGCGCGTCGTCGAAGGCGACGACTGAGCTGCCGTAACTCCGTTACTGCTCCTCGATGGTGGTGATGCCTTCGATCTCCGGCAGCCAGTGCAACGCCGAGCGGTGCCAAACCTGTCTTCTCGGCACCAGCTGGTCGCGCTGGCGCGCCGTGCCCACCCGAATGCCGTAGATTTTCGGTCCATCGCCAACCGACGTGGCATAGAGATGCGATCCGCATTCGCCGCAAAACCCCTGAGCGCGCCTGGCGCCGCTGGATCCGGTCTTGATGTAGACCTTCGGCGTGCCCTTGGTAATCCGGTAATCCTCTTCTGGCGAGCCCACCGTCACGCGAAAGGCCGTTCCCGTCAGTTGCTGGCAATCGGTGCAATGGCAGATCGAGGTCTTTTCGGGATCGACCTCCGCTTCGTAGGTGATGGCGCCGCAATGACACCCGCCGTCGATTCTCATTCGGCATGCTCCCAAAAGATTGCTTCGCTCAAATCTAATCCTCTTCGGAGGTCCCGGCGATAGCCTTACGCCTGCGCTCCCATGTGCCAGTCGCCTGCGGCTTCACGAACAGCCTGGTGATTTCGGGCATGTCGCTTTTCAGTCGCGCCTCCAGGCGTTCAACGCAGGCTTCGATCTCAGGCGCCGTGAGATGATCTTCGAATTCGATGCTTAGGCCTGCGACGATCTCCTCCGGGCCGATATGGACGCTCAGTATGCCGTTCGCCCGCTGCACGGCCGGCTCTTCCTGAGCGATCGCCAGAACCTTGCGCTGCACCTCGGGCGAAGCGGGCTCACCGATGAGCAGACCCTTGCTCTCGCGCGCCAAGAAGATGGCGGTGGCGCCCAGGATGACGGCGATGCCGATCGAGCCGGCGCCGTCGAGCTCGGGGATCGCCAGAAGTTCAGACGTAAGGATGCCCGCGAAGGCGACGACGAGGCCGAGCAGCGCCGCGCTGTCCTCGAACAGCACGGTGTAGACGCTGGGGTCCTTGCTGCGGCGCACCGCCTGAAACCAGCCCTGCTTGCCCTTTTGCTGGCGGAACTCCTTCAGCGCCACCAGCCAGGAACTGCCTTCGAACAGAAAAGAAAGACCAAGCACGATGTAGTTGACCTTGGCGTTGACGACCGGTTCCGGCGCGATGATGTGTATCACGCCCTCATAGAAGGAAACGCCCGCGCCCAGCGCGAAAACCAGAAGCGCGACGATAAAGCTCCAGAAATAGAGTTCGCGCCCATGGCCGAGCGGATGCGTGCGGTCGGGCGGGCGCGCGGCGCGGCGCATGCCGTAAAGCAGAAGCGCGCCATTGCCGGTGTCGACCAGCGAATGCACGCCCTCCGACAGCATGGCTGAAGAGCCTGTGAAGAATGCTGCGGCGAATTTGGTCATGGCGATCGCAACATTGCCGGCGAGCGCGGCGTAGATCACCCTTTTCGAGCCGCTATGCCCTGCCATGCGCTTCCGATCCTCTTCCAAGTGGGAGCTCAGCGGCCGCCGCCCAAAGCTCCACCGACAATGCGCCAGCCGCTCCGAGGTTCAGATGCCCCTATGCATTTCTGTTGCCTGATCGATCCCGAGGTCGCGGGATGAAGGGAAAACGGTTGACATAGCGCAAGCCGGCTTTCGAAGCTGCAAGCGGCCTCTTGCGGTCGGGCGCTTCTCTTGTTTCACTTGTGTCGCCCACAAATCGGAGGAGCGAATCATGGCGAAAGGTGCGATGAAGGCGGGCAAGGAACCCCGCAAGCCGAAAAAGGACGCCAAGAAACCGGCCGCGGCCCCGGCTCCGAAGGCGCCGCCGGTCAAGGCGATGCGCATCAAGGAGAAGTAGGCCGTCAGCGCGGCCGATCCGTCTCGATGCGGATTTGAACCGGCGGCATGCCGAATGCTGCCGGTGTTTTGTTGATTGGGGTACAGAACTCACTATATCGGTACCGCGAGGACGACCTCGCTTCCCCGAAACCCGGCGGGGACGACCCGCCACGTCAAACGTCGAGCATTCGATGCTCGATCGATGGAGCGTTCGCGATGTCCTGGATCTTCCTTTTCTTCGCCGGCCTGTTCGAGATCGGCTGGGCGATCGGCCTCAAATATACCGATGGTTTCTCGAAGCCGCTGCCAACCGTGCTCACGATCGTCTCGATGATCGTCAGCCTTGGCCTGCTCGGGCTTGCGTTGAAGACATTGCCCGTCGGCACGGCCTATGCGGTATGGACCGGCATCGGCACTGTCGGCACGGCCTTGCTCGGCATCTGGCTGCTCGGCGAGCCGGCGACCGCAGTGCGGCTTGCCTGCATCGGCCTGATCGTCTGCGGCATCGTCGGGCTGAAGCTCGTCGGCTGATGCAGCACGAACGCGTTCAGGGCCGCTCCTGGCGACCCTGATTCATTTTTCGAACGAACTCGAACCTAGCGGGCCGAGAAGCCAGGAGGCGTGCGACCGACGCGCGCCTTGCGGGCGGCGTAGCGCGCATCGCGCTTGGCCTTGCGTTCGGCCTCCTCGGCGAGCAGGCGGGCGATGCGTTCGGTTTCCTCGGCTTCGCGGATCTTGGCCTCGGCAGCCGCCGCCTCTTCGGCAGCAATACGGGCCGCTTCGGCCGCTGCCTCGCGTTCAGCCTTCTCGGCCGCTTCGCGCGCCAGCTTTTCCTGCTTCAACCGGGCCTTTTCGGCCTCGCGGATAGCACGGGCCTCGAGGATCGCCTTGCGTTCCGCCTGACGCGCCAGAACCGCTGGATCGTCCGCCGCCGGCTTTGACTTGAAGCGCTCCAGGAGCGCCTTCTTTGCCTCGTTCGCGGCGTTGCGCCGCTCGAATATGTCTTTTTCCCTGTAAATAGCCAAGTCCACTTCCCTGAAGTCAATTCGCGACGCTTACATACGCGCGAAAGCGGTGAGTTCAAGCGCCAAAACGGTATGCCAGCCATGAAAATCTGGGCTGTTGCCGTCGGGATACGTCGTCGCGGCGCGATGCACTGTTCACAAATCGCGCCTCTGGCGGCTCTGGGGGCCGGTCGCTACCTCTAGCGCCAACAATCAACGCCCAAGCGGCGCATCAGGATGCATGAAAATGGAACTTGGCCTCTACACTTTCGCGGATGTCAGCCCGGAGCCGGGCCCCGGCGCCATCGGCCCGCACGAACGGCTGCGCAACCTGATCGAGGAGGTCGAGCTGGCCGACCAGGTCGGTCTCGACGTGTTCGGCCTCGGCGAACACCATCGCCCCGACTATGCAGCCTCGGCGCCGGTCGTGGCGCTGGCCGCGGCCGCGGAGCGGACGAAGCGGATCAAGCTCACCAGCGCGGTCACGGTGCTTTCTTCCGACGATCCGGTGCGGGTCTTCCAGCAGTTCGCGACGCTCGACCTTCTGTCCGGGGGCCGCGCCGAGATCATGGCCGGGCGCGGCTCCTTCATCGAATCGTTTCCGCTGTTCGGTTACAATCTCGAGGACTATGACGAGCTCTTCGCCGAGAAGCTCGATCTCCTACTTGCCATCCGCGACCAGGTGAAGGTGACGTGGCAGGGCAAGCTGCGCGCGCCGATCAACGGCCGCGGCGTCTATCCCCGACCTTTCCGGGACAAGCTGCCGATCTGGATCGCTATTGGCGGGACGCCGCAGTCCGCCGCCCGCGCCGGCGTGCTCGGCCTGCCGCTGGCG
>NZ_RZSR01000538.1:0-4142 GCF_004023265.1 Mesorhizobium sp. M1A.F.Ca.IN.020.06.1.1 | reverse complement strand
CTGTCATAGCTCCCGTCCGGCAAAAGGTCCACGAGCCTGCCCGATCACAAATGTTTCTGACGCAGCCAGCCGACAGCCAGTTCCTTGGCGGCGTCAAGCGCACGCTGCGGCAACGTCCCGACCTTCACCGCCTCGGCGGCGAAAAGCGGCGTTCGCTGGCTGAGCGTGTCGCCTATCCAAACGCGCAGCTCCCCGACCGGTTGCCCCTCCTCCACCGGCGCCGCCACCGGACCGTCATAGACAATTCTGGCGGTCAGCTTGTCGCGGTTGGTTATCGGCAGAAAGATGTCCACCGGGCCCTTGGCTTTCAAGGCCACGCCGGATTTGGCGCCGCCGAACACTTCGGCTTCGCCGACGACCTCGTCCTTGGCGAAGATCTCCGACTTCTGGAAGGAGCGCGACCCCCAGTCTAGCAGCTTGCGCGCCTCCTCGGAGCGTTCCCGGTCGCTCGCCAGACCGCTCAGCGCCGCGATCACCCGAATGCCGTTGTGGCTGACCGTGCCGACAATCCCGAAGCCGGCGGACTCGCTCGCCCCGGCCACGAAGCCGTCGGCATCGATGCCCATGGCCAAAAGCGGATTGCGGTTCCGCTGGGAGATCTTGTTCCAGGTGAAGTCGGGCTGGCCGTAGTAGTGGAAGAACTCGGGATAGTCGCGCCAGATGTGCAGTGCCAGCATCGTGAGTTCCCGCACTGTCGTCTGCTGGCCATCTGCCGGCAGCCCGGTCGAATTGACGAAGGTCGATTTCGAGAGACCAAGCTCGCGGGCACGCTCCGTCATCTGCGCGGCGAAATTCGCCTCCGAGCCTGCCATGCCTTCGGCAAGCACGATGCAGCCGTCATTGGCGGCCTGCACGGTCACGCCCTGGATCAGATCCTCGACACGGACCGCCGATTTGAGCTTGGCAAACATCGTCGAGGTGCCCGACGGCGCGCCGCCGGTGCGCCAGGCGTTTTCGCTGACCACGAAAGTATCGTCGAGCGTGATCCGCTTCGATTTGATGGCGTTGAAGACCACCTCCATCGTCATCAGCTTGGCCATCGAAGCCGGCGGGATCGGCTTGTCGGCATCCTTGGCGAAAAGCACCGTGCCGGTGTCGGCGTCGATCATGAAGGCCTGGGCCGCCTTGGTCTCGAAAAGCTGCGCACCGGCCGGGGCTGCCCAAAGCAGTATCAGCGCCAGGCCTAGTAATCCGGCGAAAGGCTGAAAGATGCGGAACTGCATGAAAAATCGACCCACTTAGCCGTGCTGGCGTCGACAAGCTATCAGGGTTCTTTCCGCTGGATCAACGGCGGGCGCGAAATTGATCAGTTTCGCACAACCAATGCGTCCGGCGCGCCGTGCGACCAGGCCGCCTGCAGCAGGTCGTCGATGCTGCTATGGCCATCCGGATAGACGTTGACCGCGTACCAGTCGTTGCCGTCGAGCTCGGTGCGCTGGATTTCAGTCCTGCCGAACGGCTCGAGCGCCGCCGCCACGCGGTTTGCCTGCGCCGCATTGTCAAAAGAGCCGGCGGCCACATAATCGGAGGCCGGCGCCTGTTCCTGGCCGTTCGACTTCTTCCACGACTGGAGGATGTCGGCCGGCGACATGCCGCTGCCGTCGAGGGCGGCAAAGACGTCGGCGTGTTTGACGCGCTCATCCGCGTAGGACAGCGACGCCATGGCAAAGGGCGAGTTCGGCGGCAGCCTGAACTGCGGCCGCTCCGGCACGATCGGCCCGAAATCCGGCAGCACGACTTCGCTGGCGCCCTGCGCCTGCCCTGACATCGCCGGTTGCGCGGCAGGCTGCTCCGACAGACCCGACTGCGTGGCAAAAGCCTGCCCGGAACTGGTCAGCTGGCCGGGGAACGGCACGGCCGCTGGAGGTGCATCGCTCATCGACAGGCTGGGCGACGGGCCGTTCATGGCCACCATCACGCCCGTCGGCAGGCCGTCGGACGGATCGGGCCGCCTGCTGCCGGGACGGTAGGAAGCCATCAGATACTGGTCGTCATTGCCGTCGAGAGGCGCCCGGCCGACATATTCGACCTTCACCCTTGCCGTGCCGACCTTGCCATAGTCGAGCATTTGCGCGGCACGTTCCGAGACGTCGATGATGCGGCCCTCATGATATGGGCCGCGGTCGTTGACGCGGACGATAATCGAACTGCCGGTCTCGAGATTGGTGACGCGTGCATAGCTCGGCAGCGGCATTGTCGGGTGCGCCGCCGTCAGTTGCATCGTGTCATAGACTTCGCCATTGGCGGTCAGCCGGCCGTGGAAGGCATCGCCATACCAGGAAGCCAGGCCAACCTTGGCGTACTTCTTATCTTCCTTGGGATAGTACCACCTGCCGCGCACCTGGTACGGCTTGCCGAGCTGGTCGCGGCCGCCGCCGCGCCGCATGAAGGCAACGCGCGGGCTCGCCTTCACGCCATATTCGGACTCGGCGAAATATTCCTTGGAGCGCGGCCGCTTGTCGACCATGCCTTTCGGTTGCGGCGTCGACGTACAGCCGGCAAGCAGCACCGCCGAGAGGGCGCACAGCACGAAGGCAGGAGCGCGACGAAGACGCGGGCGCGCCGAGGTCTGCATGTTTTCGATTGTCCCCTACAGTCTCGCCGCCATCAATCGGAGCCAAGCGCCCCCGAATGCAGCAACACCTTGATCCCCAATATCTTTGTGCACAGGAAATGTTTATTACGATGTTAATCGATTATGGCCGGAACCGGGCGAGATTATGGCGGGGAAAAAACTCCGGCGAGGATGAGCCTTGCGTGGATGAGCGCCGGATGGAGGGGCAGCTTTTTGGAGGGGGACTTCCATTTCCAACCGGCGCTCACAGCGCTGGAATTGCCCGCGCCAACCAGGAGTTTAGCATGGGCGTCCGCAAGGCCTGCCTAGATCGAACGGATGAACTCGGCTCATCCATATGAGCAGTGGTTTCACGGATCAGTTTGGGAGACGCTATCGCGCCTTAGCCGGAGGCGTTGCCTTCGGACTGGACAAGAAGACGCCCACCACGTTTTCCGTAGCGGGCGCTAGTTCGGGAGGAAGTGAGAGACGCTCGCGGTCTGGGTCGTCCCCTTGCCCCGCTAAGGACGGTACGCCTCGTTTGGCTGGATAATAAGCGCGCTAAGGTTGAGCCGCCGCATATTCTGGTTGCGTGACATTTTCGCCACAGACATAAAAGCGCCCGGCCAACCAGGCAGCCGGGCAATGCATCGTCTGTCCCGACCGCAGGAAGGCACGTCGCGGTGGTTGACGCAGCCCTGACCGCCGCACTACAGCAATGAAGCGCTAACCGGTCGCAAATGCCTCGGCGTCAAGTTTGCGCCGACCATTGAAAATTGACCGATAGCGACGATCGTAAGTGGTTGAAAGACCATGCTGGAGGGATGGCCGAGCGGTTTAAGGCACCGGTCTTGAAAACCGGCGTGGGCGCAAGCTCACCGTGGGTTCGAATCCCACTCCCTCCGCCACAATTCCCAACCCGATCGGCATATCATCTCCTGCATGGCCACCGTTTCGCTGCAGACGGCCATCTGCCCCAATCCTGCTTTGCGTTATTGGTCCGGCGAGCTTTGGTTGCGTGCCGTACCCACTCGATTGTCCTGCCAGATTCAGCTGACGGAACGAGATGGCTGTTTTCGCGTTGTGCGCCATGTCTCTCGAAGACCACATCAGCATGGCGCAGCGTCATGTTCGACATGGCGAGCGGCACATTGCGCGTCAGCACGAGCGGATTGCCCGCTTGAGAACCAACAGGCTGCCGACAGTGGATGCGTTGAGGTTCCTGAGCCTGTTGGAAGAGGTTCACGCTTTGCAGCGGGAGCACCTGTCCCGACTGCTGTCGAAATCGGCCGGATCCAAAGTAGTCTCGGAGCTTTCGGCGAAGACGCAGGTGGCAGAGGGCGGGAGAGACGCGATTTCCATTCCGGACCCCATCGTCCGGCTCGCGCTGGAGCTCGAACAAGAGCTTAACAGCGTCAAATTGAAGTGGCTGACCGCCAAGCCTCCGAGGGGCAAGCTTCACTAGCTGGCTCCGGCAGGTTGGCGGCTCTGCCGCGTCCTTTCGTGCGCTGAGGCCCCTTTAAGCTACTACGCCATCAACTTCTTGATATGTACCGGCCACATCAGCACAAGCGTATGTTTATCGGCA
>NZ_RZSR01000537.1:0-4147 GCF_004023265.1 Mesorhizobium sp. M1A.F.Ca.IN.020.06.1.1 | reverse complement strand
GTCTACGCCGATTTCGGCTTCAGCGACTTCCGCTCGGAAGAGACGCTGCCGCCGATGGAGAAGCGCGGGCCGCTGGCCTCCGACGCGGCCATGACCGACGAGATCATGCGCGAGGCCGATGCCAGCGACGGGCCGGTATTCCTGTTCGCGGTCAGCCTGCAGAACCACGGGCCCTACGAGCCCTACCGCTATTACAATCCGACACATAGCGTCGACGCGCCGATCAGCACCTGGGCGCGGGAATCGCTGCTCTCCTACGCCGAAGGGTCGGCCGACGCCGATCGCGGCCTGCAGCGCCTGATCGACTGGGCGAAGAAGCGCGAGCGGCCGACCATCATCGCCTTCTTCGGCGACCACTTGCCGCCGCTCGGCCCCGTCTATGTCGAGACCGGCTTCCTCAAGGACAATGTCGCGCCGCGCAAGGAGCCGACGCCCGAGGCGGCGCTCGAGCATCACGACACGCCGCTGATCATCTGGTCGAACCGCTCCGGTCCGGTCGAGAATCTGGGCTCGGTGAGCCCCGCCTTCCTGCCCTATCATATCCTTACCACGGCCGGGATCACCCACCCCTATTACACCGGCTTCCTCGGCGCGCTGCGCGAGCACTACCGGGTGGTTGACCGCAACCTTTTGCTGTCGCCCTCCGGCGAGGCGACGCCCGACTGGGCGCGGCAGAAAAAGATCGATCCGAAGATCAACGATTTCCGGCTGATCCAGTACGATATGATGTTCGGCAAGCGCCGGGTCGCGCCCGACTTCTTCCCCGAGACGGTAGTCCCGCTCGTCGCGCATATGAGCTGAGTGGATCGCCTTCCGACGAAATGGCTGACCTGCGGCCGGCGGGTCAGCCAATTCCCACAAGCGCCGCCAGTCCTGCGACACTGCGGAGCCGCCGACCCTCTCTCCCGCCCTTGCCTTCCTCACGAATTGCTGTATAGACGCCGGCAATCTGCCGGTCCTTGCTGGGGGCTGAACGGAGGGCCGTGGCCTTAGAGGGCCACGTCATGAAGCCAGAAGCGCTTTGGGCCTCCCGTGTCTCCGCTCTCGACCGTCTCGTGATGCTCCTTTCTTCCCCGCTCCTTCGCGAACGGGTCAGACAAGTTGCAGAGGCTTAGCCGCGAGGGCCGGTGAGAGAAACGAAGAAAGGCAGAAAAACATAATGGCTCTTTACGAACATGTGTTTCTTGCCCGGCAGGACCTGTCGCAGCAGCAGGTTGATGCGCTTGTCGAACAGTACAAGGGCGTCATCGCCGCCAATGGCGGATCGGTCGGCCGGATCGAGAACTGGGGACTGAAGTCCCTCACCTACCGGGTCAAGAAGAACCGGAAGGCTTACTACACGCTGATGGACATCAACTGCCCGCCGGCCGCGCTCAACGAAATGGAGCGCCAGATGGGCCTGTCGGAAGACGTGCTGCGCTTCCTCACCATCAAGGTCGAGGCGCACGAGGAAGGCCCCTCGGCGATGATGCAGAAGCGCGAAGAGCGCTCCGAGCGCGGCGGCTTCGGCGACCGCGACCGTGGCGACCGTGGCCCGCGTTCGTTCGGCGACCGCGACCGTGGCCCGCGCTCGTTCGGCGACCGTGATGGCGGCGACCGTGGTCCGCGCCGCCCGCGCGAAAACGTTGAAGGGGGTGCAGAATAATGGTCGACATCAACCAGATCCCGACCCGGCGTCCGTTCCATCGCCGCCGCAAGACCTGCCCGTTCTCCGGCGCCAACGCTCCGAAGATCGACTACAAGGACGTGCGTCTGCTGCAGCGCTACATTTCCGAGCGCGGCAAGATCGTGCCGTCGCGCATCACCGCCGTCAGCCAGAAGAAGCAGCGCGAGCTCGCCAAGGCGATCAAGCGCGCCCGCTTCCTCGGCCTGCTGCCCTACGTGGTTCGCTAAGCTATTGATGCGGGCGGCTTGCCGCCCGCTTCGGCCCACGGCGACGGGCGCCGCGACGGGCAGGCTCAAATCCCGAGTTGAGGCCATAAACCTCTAACTGCCGAAACAGGCAGGACAGCGACACCGGCGAAGACGCCATTTGCTTCCTGACCTGTTCCCAAAGAATCCGCCGTCATCCGCGATGGCGCCAACCAAAGGAACGAAACCATGGAAGTCATTCTCCTCGAGCGCATTTCCCGCCTCGGCCAGATGGGCGAAACCGTCAAGGTCAAGGATGGGTTCGCCCGCAACTTCCTGCTGCCGCAGGGCAAGGCGCTGCGCGCCAACGAAGCCAACAAGAAGAAGTTCGAGGGCCAGCGCGCCCAGCTCGAAGCCCGCAACCTCGAGCGCAAGTCGGAGGCTGCGCAGATCGCCGAGAAGCTCGACGGCAAGAGCTTCATCGTCGTGCGCTCGGCAGGCGAGACCGGCCAGCTCTACGGCTCGGTGTCGACCCGCGACATCGCCGAACTGCTGACCGCCGAGGGCTTCTCCGTCAGCCGCAACCAGATCGAGCTCAACCAGCCGATCAAGACCATCGGCCTCTCCAACGTGGCCATCGCGCTGCATCCTGAAGTCGAGGTCACGGTGACGCTCAACGTCGCCCGCTCGGCCGATGAGGCGGAGCGCCAGGCCAAGGGCGAGACGCTGACGACGGCCGAAGCCATCTATGGCGAAGACATCAACGACAACGCCCGGCCGGAAAACTTCTTCGATCCGAACGCCGAATTCGAAGGCGGCGAGGACAACGCCTGATCGACAAGGCAGGAGCCGCGCTCCGGCTCCTCCTGCGTCCAGCGCCGACTGGACCAACGCCCGGGTCTTCGACCCGGGCTTTTTTGTGCCAATAGGAACTTTTCTAATCCCTATATCTTGTTGCAGATTACGGCGTGGCGCGTCGATTGGACGCGGGCGATGCGCTGTGGCACTTTCGATTTGGCATTCGGTCCGACTGCCGGATGGTCCGTCTGAGGGGACATTTGGTCATGAACATCCTGTTGAAACACGTTCTCGAACGGCTGGTGCGGACCGGCGACCTCAAAGTGACCGGGCCGAAAGGCACGACGCATAAGTTCGGCGACGGCAGCGGCGAACCGGTACACATCCACATCAAGACCATGCATGCCGAGCGCGCGATCACCTTCGATCCGATGCTGGCCGTGCCCGAAGCCTATATGGATGGCGAACTGGACATCCCCGAGGGCGGCGTCCTCGGGGTGATGCGGATCGCTTTCCAGAACATGGGCAGCGGCGGCATCGACGTGACCTGGTCGAAGGCCATCGAAGGTCTGCGCCATGCCTTCCGCCGCCTGCAGCAGATCAACACGGCGTCGAGATCTCGCCGCAACGTGCAGCGCCACTACGACCTCTCCGGCGAACTCTACAAGCTCTTCCTCGACGAGGACATGCAGTATTCCTGCGCCTATTTCGAACGGCCCGACATGACCCTGGACGAAGCGCAGGTCGCCAAGAAGCGCCACATCGCCGCCAAGCTGAGACTCAAGGCCGGCCAGACGGTGCTCGATATCGGCTCCGGCTGGGGCGGCCTCGGGCTTTATCTCGCCAAGGCCTTCGACGTCGACGTGCAGGGCGTGACGCTATCCACCGAGCAGCAGGGCGTCTCCACCGACCGCGCACATGCACTGGGCCTGCAGGACCGCGCGCATTTCGACCTCAAGGATTATCGCGCGCTCAACGAACGCTTCGACCGCATCGTCTCGGTCGGCATGTTCGAGCATGTCGGCGTCAACCACTACCGGACTTTCTTCGACAAGGCGGCGACGCTGCTCAAGCCCGACGGCGTGATGCTGCTCCACACCATCGGCCGGTCCGGCGTGCCGTGGGCGACCAGCGCCTTCATCCGCAAATACATCTTCCCGGGCGGCTACGTCCCGTCGATGTCGGAAGTGCTGCCGGCGATTGAGAAATCGGGCCTTATCGTCACGGACATCGAGATTCTCAGGCTTCACTACGCCGACACGCTGAAGCATTGGGGCCAGCGCTTTGCCGCCAACCGCGACAAGGCTAAGGCTATCTATGACGAGCGCTTCTGCCGCATGTGGGAGTTCTACCTTGCGGCCTCGGAAGCCGCCTTCCGCTGGCAGGATCTGGTGATCTTCCAGTTCCAGATCGCCAAGAAGAACGACACGCTGCCGATGACGCGCGACTATATGGCCAAATGCGAGAAGGCGCTGGAATTGCGCGACCTCGGCCATCA
>NZ_RZSR01000536.1:0-4154 GCF_004023265.1 Mesorhizobium sp. M1A.F.Ca.IN.020.06.1.1 | reverse complement strand
GTTGCGGCTCATGGACATCGAGCCCAATCCGCGCCAGCCGATCAATCTTGGCAACCCCGGGGAATTCACCGTCCTCGAACTGGCCGGCCTGGTGAGGGAACTGACCGGCACCAGGTCGCCCGTCAAATTCCTGCCTTTGCCGGAAGACGATCCCCGCCGGCGACGCCCCGATATAGCCCGTGCGAAGGAGCTTCTCGGATGGGCCCCCAAGGTGCCTCTCCGGCAGGGCCTGCTGCAAACGGTCGTCTACTTCGCCGAACTCGACGGCAGCGCGACCGTGTCGCCCGCCACCGCGACCAACAGGTCCGGGGCAGACGGAGTTGAAACCGGCGGCCCGCAGGATCCCGATGCGTCCCGCGTTCTTTTCACCGAAGCGGAACATCCGACCGAGATTCTGGTTGGGCCCGATAACCGGCACGGAGAACGCAGTCGTGCAGTCGAAGCGATCAGCCAAGGACATCGAGCAGATGGCGGCCGCGGAAACCGCCGCCTTCCTGCGACGAGCCTCCATCACCTACCTCGAATGTTGCGTCAGCCTGATGATGACGCATCTTCAACGCGAAGAAGTCGCAACCATCCTCGAGCGGGAAGCTGACATGCTGCGCAGGCTGGACTGAGCCCCCAGCGCCTCAGACGAATGACGAACAAATAGCATATGAGCCCCGCAGTCTGAGGTCCGAACGTCCACCTCGCCAATGAAGGGGACCCGATATGAGTCTCGGCACAATCCTCATTATTATCCTGATCTTGTTGCTGATCGGCGCGATCCCGGCCTGGCCGTATTCGTCGGGCTGGGGCTATGGGCCTTCGGGCGTGCTCGGCGTCATACTTGTCATCCTGGTGATCATGGCGCTCATGGGCCGGATTTGAGGCCGAGCGGGCGAGATTCCATTAGCCGCACTCCGAACGTCGCGTCCTGCGCTGGCCTCGGAGACAACGCGGCAACGGGGGTATTGAACGTCGACCGCATCGGCGAATTTTCCACCTCTCAAGGAACATTCCTGACCGGTCACAGTTCGGCGCGAGGAACTTACCTCCAACAATAGAGGCGGCGGTTTCGTGACATCGAAAAAGGTTCGCATCGGCATCGTCGGTGTCGGCAATTGCGCATCCTCCCTAGTGCAAGGCCTCACCTATTATCGTCAGGCAAAAAGCAACGAGCCGATCCCCGGGCTAATGCATGCCGATCTCGGCGGCTACCATGTCGAAGACATCGAGGTCGTCTGCGCCTTCGACGTCGCCAAGAGCAAGGTCGGGCGCGATGTGGCCGAAGCAATCTACAACGCCCCGAACAACACCTTCCGTTTTGCCGATGTGGCGCCGATCGGCGTGCGCGTGCAACGCGGACCTACACTCGACGGCATCGGCAAATATCTGCGCGATGAAATCGAGGAAGCGAATGAGCCGGTCGCCGACGTGACCGCAGGCCTTCGGGAAAGCGGGGCCGAGGTGCTGGTGTCCTATCTGCCGGTCGGCTCGGATGCGGCAACCCGCTATTATGCCGAATGCGCGTTGGGGGCCGGGTGCGCTTTCGTCAACTGCATACCGGTCTTCATCGCTTCGCGGCCGGAATGGCGCCGCCGCTTCGAAGAGCGCGGCCTGCCCCTGATCGGAGACGACATCAAGAGCCAGGTCGGCGCTACCATCGTTCACCGGCTGCTCGCCAATCTGTTTCGGGAGCGCGGGGTGCGCATCGACCGCACCTACCAGCTCAACTTCGGCGGCAACACGGACTTCCTCAACATGCTGGAGCGTGAGCGGCTGGAATCGAAAAAGATCTCCAAGACGCAGTCGGTCACCAGCCAGATCGATGTACCGCTCGAGCCCGGCAACATCCATGTCGGACCCAGCGATCATGTGCCTTGGCTCACCGACCGCAAATGGGCCTATATCCGGGTCGAAGGCACGACCTTCGGCGGCGTCCCGCTGAATGCCGAACTCAAGCTGGAAGTCTGGGATTCCCCCAACTCCGCCGGAGTGGTCATCGACGCGGTGCGCTGCGCCAAGCTGGCGCTCGATCGCGGTATCGCTGGGGCGCTCACCGGGCCTTGCAGTTATTTCATGAAGTCTCCGCCGGAGCAGTTCACCGATGCCGAAGCCCGCCTGCGCACCCTCGCCTTCATAGCCGGTAGGGGCGAGCCGATGCTCGACGCCGCGGAATGACAACGACTATTTTCCTCGTGCGGCATGCTGCGTATGACAATGTCGGCCGCTATCTGGCAGGCCGCCAGGATATCGATCTTGACCAAACCGGCCAGGCACAGACGCTGCGTCTGGCCCGCCGTCTGGCGAGGGAACCGCTCGCGGCCATTTTCAGCAGCCCGCGCAAGCGCACCTTGGAAACCGCGAAACCGATCGCTGTCGCCTGCAATATCGAGCAGATCGGAATCTGCCAGGAATTGGACGAGATCGATTTCGGCGCATGGTCCGGCAAGACATTCGAAGAGCTGGCCGATGACGCCGCCTGGCGGATGTGGAACGACCAGCGACAGAGCGCCCGAACACCGAGCGGCGAGACCATGCAGGACACCCAGCAGCGGATCGTCGACCTCATGGACGTGCTGCGCGAACAGGCCCCAAACCGATGCGTTGCACTGATCAGTCACGCGGACGTCATCAAGGCTGCGGTGTGCAAGGTGCTTGGCCTTCAGCTCGGCGACTGTTTTCGCTTCGACATCGAACCTGCCTCGATCACCACCGTCGTCCATGGCGACTGGGGCTCTAAGCTCATTCGCCTGAACGAAATCGCCTGACTGGAGCTGCCCGATGCGCATGGTGATCTTCGGCCTCACGGTCACCTCTTCCTGGGGAAACGGACATGCCACGCTTTGGCGCGGGCTGATACGCGCGCTGGCGCCACTCGGCTGGTCGATCAGCTTCTTTGAGCGCGACACGCCCTACTATGCCGGCGCAAGGGATCTCACCCATCTCGATGGCGGCCACGTGGTGCTCTATCCGGGATGGGATGATATTGCCCAGGCTGCGGCAATCGCGGTCCGGCAGGCTGACGCGGTCATCGTCACCTCCTACTGCCCGGATGCTGTTGAAGCCTCACGCCTCGCGCAGGAGAGTTGCCGTGGGCTCAAGGTGTTCTACGATCTTGATACCGCGGTGACGCTCGCGCGCATCGAGCAGGGCGAGCAGCCTCCCTATTTCGGTCCGGAAGGCCTTCGCGATTTCGATTTGGTGCTGAGCTACACCGGCGGCGAGGCACTCGGTGCGCTCAAGTCCATGCTGGGGGCGCGCCGTGTCGTGCCGCTCTACGGCCATGTCGATCCGGAGCGTCATCGGCCGGCAAAGTCCAGGCTCGAGTTTGCGGGCGATCTGTCCTACCTCGGCACTTATGCCTCGGATCGCCAGGCCGGCGTCGAGAAGCTGCTCGTCGCGCCCGCCGTCCGGCTGCCGGATCGCCGTTTCGTCATTGGCGGCGCTCAATATCCGCAGGAGTTTCCGTGGAGCGACAACATCTTCTTCGTCAGGCATTTGCCGCCTGCCGATCATCCGGCCTTCTTCTGCTCGTCACGTCTCACCCTGAATGTCACCCGCGAGGCCATGGCGCGCAAGGGCTGGTGCCCCTCCGGCCGGCTGTTCGAAGCGGCTGCCTGCGGCGCCGCCATCGTTTCCGACGACTGGCCGGGTCTGGACGACTTCTTCGAGCCCGGCTGCGAAATCCTGCTTGCACATTCCACCGACGATGTGGTCGCCGCGCTCGGTTTGTCGGACCGCGAGCTCGAGGCGTTGCGCCGCCGAGCCCGCGAACGCGTCCTCGACGAACACACATCCGCACGCCGCGCCGCGGAACTGGACCGGATTCTGGTCGAAGCCGCCACCGCGCCAGCAAGCGAACCGATGAAGGAAACCGTCTGATGTTGGGTATCGTGCCTGCGGCGGGGCGCGGCAGCCGCATTCAACCGCTGGGTTTTTCCAAGGAACTGCTCCCGGTTGGCAGCCGGATGGACGGGCAAACCGAGCGTCCGTGCGCGGTCAGCGAGTATCTGGTGCGCCGAATGGTGCGCAACGGCGTCGACAGGATCTGCTTCATCATCGGTTCGGGTAAGTCCGATATCCTCGAATACTATGCGGCCGGCTATGACAGCGCGGCCGCGATTTTCGTGGCCCAGCCCTCTCCCGTCGGTCTTTGCGGCGCGATCTTC
>NZ_RZSR01000535.1:0-4159 GCF_004023265.1 Mesorhizobium sp. M1A.F.Ca.IN.020.06.1.1 | reverse complement strand
GATCAGGAGCACATGGCGGCCGAGCCGCTGGTGCCGCATCGCCTGCTTGTGCACCTTCGACACCAGCGGACAGGTGGCATCGAGGTAGAACAGGTTGCGCGCCTCGGCGTCGGCCGGCACCGATTTCGGCACCCCATGCGCGGAAAAGACGACCGGCGACTGACGATGCTCGGGTGGGATCTCGGACAATTCCTCGATGAACACCGCGCCCAGGCTCTGCAGCCCCTCGACGACGTAGCGGTTGTGCACGATCTCATGGCGGACATAGACCGGCGCGCCGTATTTCTTCAGCGCCAGCACGACGATCTGAATGGCGCGGTCGACGCCGGCGCAGAAGCCGCGCGGCTGGCAAAGCCTGATCGTCAGCGGTGGCTTTTTTTCAATCATCAAAACGGGCCGGTTCAGTCGGAAAGCTGAAGGCGAAATGAGGCGTGCACCCCTGCCCTGTCAAGAGCGGCGCTCACTCCTCCTTCGCCGGGCGGCGAAGCCTGAGGATCAGCACCGCGGCAAGGGCGGCGGCAAGGCCATACCAGGTGACGGCATATTGCAGGTGGTTGTTCGGCAGATCGATGATGGTGACGCCGCCGACCGGCAGACCGCCGGGGTTAGGAGTCTTGTCGGCATCGATGAAGAAGGGCACCAGCACGGCTCCCGCTGGCAGACCGGCGCTCGAGGCCATGACGTCGCGGTCCTTCCAGTAAAAGATGTTCTTGGCGACGTCGTTGTCGGGCAGCATCATCGAGGGTTTTTCAGGCAGCGGATTGCGGGCAAGCCCGGTCACCGTCACCGTGCCGGCGACCTCGCCCTGCTTCCGCTTGGCCGGATCCTTGAGATCGTAAGGGACGAAGCCGCGGTTGACGAGCACGAAACGGCCGTCGTCGAGCCGCAGGGGCGTGTAGACATTGAAGCCCGTGTCGCCTTCCCAAGTGGCGAAGAAATGGCGCTCGCCCTGGTGCAGGAAAGTGCCGGTTACAGTCACCGGCGTGTAGTCGACATCGTGTGTGGCGGCGAATTCTTTCTCGACATCGGTCAGTGGCAAAGGTGCCGCATGGGTGCGCTTGTCGATGGTATCGATCAGCCCTTCCTTCCAGTGCAAGCGCTGGACCTGCCACGTGCCGAGGCCGAGGAGAATGGCGAACAGGACAAGGCCGATCCCAAGCAGCAGCGCCGAGCGCGGCCGCGAAGCGCCGGCAGTCGAGGAGGTCGCATCGCTCATTGGCCGCTGTCCAGCCTGCCTTCCGCGGCCTTCTTGGAATATTGCAGGGTGATCAGCACGCCCTTGATCAGGCGCAGCGCCGCCAGGCTCAGCACCAGCGCCAGCGGTATCCACAAAATGAAATGCAGCCAGAGCGGCGGGCTCAGCGACACTTCCATCCACAGTGCCAGGCCGACGACGATGAAGCCGATGATGAGGATGACGAAGACCGCCGGACCGTCGCCGGCATCGGCAAAGGAATAGTCGAGGCCGCAACTGTAGCAGCCCTTGCCGACGGTGAGGAAGCCGGAAAACAGCTTGCCCTCGCCGCAGCGCGGGCAATGGCCGCGCAGCCCGGCCGAGATCGGGTCGACGGGTGGCCAGATTGCCTTGTCTTCGCTCATGTCCGCACCGTAGACCCGTTCGGTCAAAAAGATAAGGCGGCCACGTCGCCGCAGCCGCCTCGTGAACTCAATCCAAAGGGTCTCAGTGGGCTTCGATTACCGCGCCGCTCGAGGCCCAGACATAGATCGCGGTGAACAGGAACAGCCAGACCACGTCGACGAAATGCCAGTACCAGGCGGCCGCCTCGAAGCCGAAATGCTGCTTCGGGGTGAAATCGCCCCGCATCGCCCGGATCAGGCAGACGAGCAGGAAGATGGTGCCGATGATGACGTGGAAGCCGTGGAAGCCGGTCGCCATGAAGAAGGTGGCGCCGTAGATCGAGTCCTTGAAGCCGAACGGAGCGTGCATGTACTCGTAGGCCTGCACCATGGTGAACAGCATGCCGAGGCCGACGGTCAGGATCAGGCCGTTGATCAGGCCCTTGCGGTCGCCGTGCAGCAGCGAGTGGTGCGCCCAGGTCACCGTCGTGCCCGACAGAAGCAGGATGATGGTGTTGTAGAGCGGCAGGTGGAAGGGATCGAGAACCTCCAGACCTTTTGGCGGCCAAACGCCGCCCGTGAAGGTGGTGCGGGCATATTGCGCGGCCTCGCCCGGGAATAGGCTGGCGTCGAAGAAGGCCCAGAACCAGGCGACGAAGAACATCACCTCGGAGGCGATGAACATGATCATGCCGTAGCGCAGGTGCAGCGACACGACGCGCGTGTGGTGGCCCTCATGCGCTTCCTTGATGGTGTCCGACCACCAGGCGAACATCGTGTAGAGCACGATGATCAGGCCGATGAAAAACAGCCACGGATTGGCGATGTTGTGGCCGAATATTGGGAAGCTGCCGGCCTTCAGATACTGCATTAGGCAAACGCCGCCGACGGCCGTGACCAATGCGCCGATCGAGCCCAGGAAAGGCCAAGGGCTGGGATTGACGAGATGGTAGTCGTGGTTCGGTTTTGTGTGCGCGTCTGCCATATCAACCCCCGAGGCTTGCTTCGGAATCTGGAACTTTGTTGCTGCTGCCAGCGGTCGGCGCGGACGACGCGACTGGCTGCTTCTTTTCGACCGGGAACATGGTGTAGGACAGGGTGATGGTCTTCAGGTCCTTCAGTTCCGGCACGTTGACGATGTCTGGATCGACATAGAACACGACCGGCATGTCCAGCGTCTCACCGGGCTTGAGCGTCGTGTCAGTGAAGCAGAAGCACTCCACCTTGTTGAAATAGGCGCCGGCCATTTCCGGCTGCACATTGAAGGAGGCGCGCCCGGTGATGGGGCGATCGAACTTGTTGGTGGCGCTGTAATGCGCCTGCGTGGTCTCGCCGATCTTGATCGTAACCGAGCGCGCGACGGGCTCGAACTGCCACGGAATGCCGTTGGTGTTGGCGTCGAAGCGGATGGTGATATCGCGGTCGAGCACGCGACCGGCATATTGCTTCTCGGCGCGCTGCGTCGTGCCGCCATAGCCGGTGACCTGGCAGAACATCTTGTAGAGCGGGACCGCCGCATAGGCCATGCCGACCATGCCAGTGAAGAAGGCAAGGCAGACCGCCACGACGATGCGGTTGCTGTTCTTCCCGATGGGTCCGGTCTCGCCGCTCATCGCCGCCTCACATCAAATTCGTCGGTATCAGGCCGGAGGCATGGTGGCCGAAGCGCACGATGGTGGCGATGTAGAAGATGATGACGAGCGCGGCCAGCGCGACGCCGATGGCAACGGAGCGGCTGCGTCGCGCCTTCCGCTGGCGTTCGGTCAAGGTGACCAGTTCGAGGTTCTTGTCGGCCACGGTCATGCTCCCCCCATGACGAGGGCACGCCCGACCACGCTGTCGACGAGATAGGCGGCAAAGATTGCGAAGAGATAGAGCAGCGAATAGCCGAACAGCGCCTTGGCCGGCTTCATCGCGCGGTCGGCATCGCTCATGCCCAGCACCTTCCAGGCATACCAGACGAAGCCCAGGCCGAGCAGGACGGAAACCGCGCCATAGGCGGCGGTGGTGTAGCCGAGCAGCCATGGCAACACGCCGACCGGCGCCAGGACTAGCGCGTAGGCAAAGATCTGGCGGCGGGTCGAGGCGTGCCCGGCGACGTTCGGCATCATCGGGATGCCGGCGCGGGCGTAGTCGTCCGACTTGAACAGCGCCAGCGCCCAGAAATGCGGCGGCGTCCACAGGAAAATGATCAGGAAAAGAATCAGGCTTTCGAGGCTGACCGATCCGGTCACCGCCGCCCAGCCGATCACCGGCGGGATGGCGCCGGCGGCGCCGCCGATGACGATGTTCTGCGGCGTCCAGCGCTTCAGCCACATCGTGTAGATGACGGCGTAGAAGAAGATGGTGAAGGCAAGAAGCGCCGCCGACAGCCAGTTGATGAGCACGCCCAGCGTCATCACCGACAGCGCGGAGAGCACGAGCCCGAAGCTCAGCGCCTCACCCGGCGTGACGCGCCCCGCCGGCACCGGACGGCTCGCTGTCCTGGTCATCACCGCGTCGATATCGGCGTCGTACCACATGTTGAGCGCGCCCGAGGCGCCGGTCGCCATCAATCCGCTGCTGGCGGTGATCGCGATCC
>NZ_RZSR01000534.1:0-4166 GCF_004023265.1 Mesorhizobium sp. M1A.F.Ca.IN.020.06.1.1 | reverse complement strand
ATAGGATGCCGACGCACTACAGCAGCTTTCTTATCGTTATTTCGACCTGTGTTGTTTTTGTGTATGGGTCCATCCGTTTAGGTGTCGGAAGTCGGTTTCAGGTGCCTTTGTGGAAGATGTCGGCGGTCGTGGCGTTGCTCGTTGTTGGCTACTTGCTGATCGATGCATTTGCTGGCTTTTCGATCCTTCTGGGCGTCGGAGTGCTGCTCGCGATATACGGCCTCATTGATCCCGGATTTGGCGATGGCGAACGGGCGAATTAGGAAAAATTGAAGTGTATCATCGTTGGCTTGATCATTGGGATGAACGGCGCGCGCAACGCGGGGAGGAGGGGAAGAAGACAACGGATTTCATCCTTGACGCGGACCGCGCCTTTCCGGGAGCGGGGAAGATCGCAAGCATCGAGGAATTTTGTGCGCTTGCGGACCAGGCCGTGGCCAATCCAGCTTTTTTCGATGAGCCGAGTGACAGCGATCAGCGTTTTGAAAGGAAAGATGGGTGGCTAAAATTTCCCTCGGACGTTGCGACTGAGATCGCAGCCAACAATGTTGTGTGGGCGAAAATCACAGAAAGCGGCTCGTTCGATCAAGCGATGGTGATCTTTCATCATTGGAATGCAAGCGCGCGGAACAGCCAGATTGCCAACTTCTTCTCGCGGCGTGGCATCACGGTTGCCGAGATTGCTATGCCTTACCACTTCGAGCGCAGCCGTCCCGGCTCCGTCCACGCCGATTATATGCTCAGCCCCAATCTCGGGCGAACAATCCAGTCTGTACGGCAGGCGGTATTGGATGGGCGAAAGCTCATACGATGGTTGAAGAAAGAAGGCTATAGAGAGATTTCGGTTGTTGGCATGAGCTTAGGTTCCTGGGTCGCGGGATTAATTGCTGTGCGCGACCAGGCTGTGTCAAAAGCCTCGCTGTTTCTGACGGCGGGGAGCCTAGCGGACATGGTCTGGACGGGTCGCGCGACACGATTGATACGCGATAGCCTTGAGCCTGAGATCGAGCTATCCGAACTCAGAAGGGCCTGGGGTCCACTTAACTTGGAGAATTACGCACATAGTTTAGCGAGGCCTGATCTCGATCTTCACGTTGTGTTGGCTAAGAGAGACAAAGTGGTGCTGCCAGGGATATCAGAGAGGTTCATGCGGAGGCTGAAGCACGCCGGAGCTAAGCCAAATATTTTGGAATTGAACTGTGGTCACTATTCGCTCGGCATGCCGCCTTACATTTTGTTGGCCGGTTTGAGCTTGAAGCGGTTTCTGTCGTGTGCTGGCAAGGCGGCCCGGCGATCCTGACCTGTGTGCACGGGTTATCTGTATGGGTTGGCGCGCGTACCTGCCTCGGTCCAGCGGCGCGGTCCAAGATGCGATCGGCGGAGAAGCCGTCGTCGTCGAACTCCGGCGCGCCATAGATGATGCCGCCGATGTTGAACTGGTGCAAATGACTATCGATCCCAAAGGAGGCCTGGAGCACCTCATGGAGTTGGGCAAGGTTGAATGCCATCGGCAGCTCGAGGGTGCGGCGAATCCTCGGCTCAATTCCGATAATGCTCGGCGCGCATGCACGATGTAGCTGTCGGTCGCGAACTGGGCGAGCATGTGGCCAAGCATGCCGCGCCTGAATGGCGCGGAGAAGGGGGCGGCAATGCGACGAATGTGGCGACGGTGCGATGACATTTCGCAGGGTAGGGGATCCCGCCGCGAAAAACAACCCCGATTGAAGATAGTGGCCGGTCCTGATGGGTCGGCGGCTGTACGAGACGGCGTTGATCAGCCAGCCGTCCAACCTTATTCATAGGGGGGCGCAACGCCTCCTCCTACGCCAACCGAGAAAACATGAGCAGGTACAAAGACCATCGCAAGCCGCGTCGGCATCGAGATGACGACGAGCCCTTTGCTTTTCCGGAAAAGTCTATCGTGCCCAGCTTCTTTCAGCGGCCACCGCCCGCGGTCGCGGCGCCGGTCGATGTTCACGTGAAATGGTTCAATGCAAGCAAGGGATTTGGGTTCGTCAAAGCCTCAGACGGCACAGAGGCCTATTTGCCCCTGCGCGTGTTGGAGGCGATCGGAAGCCGCGGTGTCGCCGAAGGCGCGCATCTCAAGGTCACGTTGGAAGAAACGAAAAAGGGTCATCAGGTGGCGCAAGTACTGGAAATCGGAGAGGAGATCCCGAAAAGTTCGGCGAGCGCGGTGGCCGGTGGAACAGCCAGCGTTCGGCAGCAAGCGCAGTTCGCAACCAAGGGTACCGTGAAGTGGTACAATAGTGAAAAGGGCTTTGGCTTCATTGCGCCTGAAGGTGGAGGTAAAGACGTCTTCGTTCATGCCTCCGCGCTATCCCGCTCTGGGCTCAGCGCGCTGGTCGAGGGACAGAAGGTGCTGTTCGAGCAGGGGCCGGGCAAAAAAGGCTTGGAGGCCCAGACTATTCGTATTGCCTGAAACCTATCAGTTGCGCTCAATTGGCTCTTAAATGGGTCTAAGACCCGCACCCAACAACAAACCGCAGCCGGTCGGCGGCCGACGCATACTGTTAGGGGCTGGGTTACATGAAAGCGTTGGTCGCCGACACTAGGCGAGGGCTGCTCCGTCAAAGGCGGACGGTCAGGTAGGCGCGAGGCAACGCCCACGCTCACAATGCCCGCTCGTGGTTAAGAAGCCGTTACTCCCGTGCGCGCCCACTTGTTTGCGTTGCATCCGCTTTCGCAGAAGCCCAGGACACGACGCTTGGCGTCAATCTCGATCCGTAGATGATGCCCAAGCAGTCTCTGAGTGACAAAACCCCCGTTAAGGAGGGTGTAGCGCGCTAGCAGCATCTACAAATGGAACCAGCCCATCCAAGCACCACAATCGCAGTGCTTATCGGATGAGCTGGCTCGCTGTTTATCTCGGTTGCCGCCGAAGCAGCATGGGACGTGTGTAGGGCCGACGGTTACCAAGTCAATGACGCCGAGGGCCGAGCCCCTTTGCCCAAAGGTCATTATGCATTTTGAGGCAAAAGTTCGCACGCAGAATTTCCAAGAAATCAATAAGATAGCGCCGCCACCAGAGTCAAACTTCAGCCGAATTTCGACCATAAGCCTGCCAAATAAACCGGACAGCCGTTTCATTAAGGGGCTGACGGGAAGGACGGCGGCCGAAGCCTTGGAGCTAGGTTTCGCTGCGTGGCGGCGCGCCTCCCCAGGGTGCGATGGCTCTCGGAAATCGGCGAAAGCTGATCACGAAAATGAACGATAGCTAAAGCTGCCGACGTTGCCTGCGTGACCTGTGCTGCAGACTGGCGGCAAGGTACGGTTCCCTCTGACTTGCAGTCTCGCACGTGCTGTGCCAGGTCTTGATTTTGGCCAAAATGAACCTTATAAGGTACAGAGAATTGCAATGAAGCGGATCACCGCAGCGTTCTACGCTACAGAATCCGGGAATGAGCCCGTACGTGATTGGCTTCTGGAATTGGCGAAGGAAGACAGAATAATCGTCGGAGCGGATATCGCCACCGTAGAGTTCGGTTGGCCGGTCGGCATGCCTGTTTGCAGGAACCTGCGTGAAGGTGTGTTGGAGGTTCGCTCAACGATCAAACGGGGCAAGGTTGAAGCCAGAACGTATTTTTCGATTGAAGGACGCGGGATGCTCCTTCTCCATGGCCATGAAGGAAAGAGGGGCCAGGACGAGGCCATCAATTTAGCCATTGATCGCCTTCGTGACCATAAGAGGCGGCAAAGGGAAAGCAAACGCAAGAAGAAGACAAAGTGAGCAGAGGCCCGGCTATGAACAGAGAAACTCATCCTTCCGTCGGCGGCACTCTCGAGGGCTTCCTCGAGGAGCTTGGCGAACGGGAAGAAGTCTACGGCGCGGCGATTAAGAGGGTGCTTGCGTGGGAAATCGAGACCGCCCGCAAACGGCGCGCTGTAACCAAAAGCGAGATGGCAACCCGGATGGGGACAAGTCGGACTCAGGTCAAACGGATTCTCGACCCCGACAACGTTTCGGTGTCTTTGGATACGCTGGAAAAGGCTGCGCGGTCCGTGGGCAAGAAATTGAAAATCGAGCTCGTTGACGCGTAACCCGAGGAAGGCCTGACATGTCGTCTTATGGAGACGGCATTGCGCTGTGCCGCGGCCGCCTCGACATCGGCGAGGACCTGCGAGAGACCTCGTGACCAGGTGCGACG
>NZ_RZSR01000533.1:0-4167 GCF_004023265.1 Mesorhizobium sp. M1A.F.Ca.IN.020.06.1.1 | reverse complement strand
GCCGAGAACCTTCCAATCGGCCGTGGGGACGAACGCCGTTTGACGCAGATTCTGCTCAATCTCGCAGGCAATGCCGTCAAGTTCACCGAAACAGGTGCAGTCGACATTCTTGCCGATGCGGTCGATGGGAACTTCGAGATCGCCGTCCGAGACACCGGTCCCGGCATTGCGTCCAAAGACCAGGCTCTCATCTTCGAAGAATTCCAGCAAGTCGACAACAGCAGCACCAGGCAGAAAGGTGGCACAGGTCTTGGCCTGGCGATCTCGAAGCGCATCGCCGAAATGCATGGCGGAACCTTAGACGTCGAGTCCGTGATCGGGTCAGGGTCGACATTCCGTCTGAAGGTCCCGATCAGGATGAATGAGGACGTGAGGGCCGCATGAGCAAACGAATCCTGATGGTCGAAGACACCGAGGACAACCGCCAAATCATCCGCGATCTCATTGCCACCACCGAGTACGAACTGATCGAGGCGGCGGACGGTGCCGCCGGCATCGCTGCAGCCGCAGCACACAGGCCAGACCTGATCCTTATGGACATTCAGCTCCCGGTGATCGACGGGTATGAAGCGGCCCGCCGCATCAAGGCCGACCCGGCGCTCCGGCACATTCCGATTATCGCCGTCACCTCCTACGCGTTGTCGGGCGACAAGGCGAAAGCCCTTGCTGCTGGGTGCGATGGTTACATTGCCAAGCCATTCAGTCCACGCCAGCTGCTTTCCGAGATTCGCGGTTTCCTTTCTTGAGGGAGGCAACACCTTGCACGATCCGCCTCGCATTCTCGCGGTTGACGATACTCCGGAAAACCTCGAGATCCTGCGCATGCGTCTCGAGGCGAATGGCTATGAAGTTGTAACCGCCGCCGATGGTGAAGAGGGGTTTGCGAAAGCCCGCGAACTCACGCCGGATCTGATCCTGCTCGACATCATGATGCCGAAGCTCGACGGCATCAGTGTGGTCCGCATGCTCAAGCAGGATCAATCGCTGCGATCGATCCCCGTCATTCTGGTCACCGCGAAAGCCGACACGCGCGACGTGGTCGAGGGGCTGGACGCCGGTGGCGACGACTATCTGACAAAGCCCTTCGAGCACAGGGCGCTGCTGGCGCGGGTGCGCTCGATGTTGCGCCAGAAGGCGCTTCACGACACTGTCGCGAGCCAAGCCAAGCGCCTTGAGGACCAAGCCGCGCAACTTTCCGACTGGAACCGCTCGCTCGAGGAAACCGTCGCCGGCCAGGTGACGGAGCTCGAGCGAATGGCGCGGCTCAGGCGGTTCCTGCCCGAACAGGTCGCCGACCTCATCGTTGCGGCGGGCAATGGAGATGCGCTCTTGCAGAGCCACCGCCGCGAGGTGACGGTTGTCTTTTGCGATTTGCGCGGCTTCACGGCGTTCGCAGAGACCGCCGAACCCGAAGAAGTCATGACAGTTCTGGCCGAGTATCATTCCTGTCTCGGCGAACAAATCGTCCGTCACGAGGGGACGCTCGAGCGGTTCGTGGGCGACGGTATCGTCGTGGTTTTCAACGATCCAATGCCATGTGCCGACCACAGTGAGAGAGCTGTCTCGATGGCTGCCGCAATGCGCGAAGCGATTGACGAGCATTCCGAGCGATGGCGCAAGCGGGACTATTTGCTTGGCTTTGGGATCGGCATTGCCAGGGGCCACGCAACCATCGGGCGCATCGGTTTTGATCAGCGCTCGGACTATGCCGTCATCGGCACTGTGTCGAACCATGCCGCCCGTTTATGCGAGGAGGCCAAATCGCGCCAGATTCTTGTTAGCCAACGAGTCCTCGGAGCTGTCGAGTCGTTGGTCGAATCCGTTCCTGTTGGCGAACTGACGCTGAAGGGCTTTCGCCGCCCGATGCCTGCCTATGAAATCGTGCGGTGGATCGGTCGGCCAATCTAGCGTTGAGCGCACTCCGGCTTCGTTCGAGAGATGCGGTGCGTCGAACCACCGGCGCCGCGGCGCGGATCTGCCGTTCACGTCGCGGCAACCGCAAATCCGCTTCGGGTCAGGGCCTCACGCCCAGACGGCGGACAAACCGTGCTGACGATAGGCCCGCCTGGCCGCAGGCGAGCTGTGATAGTTGACTGCTGTACCCTCAGTCCTTGGCGCGCTCGACATAGGAGCCATCGGCGGTCATCACCACCACGCGCGTGCCGGTCGTGATGTGCGGCGGCACGGCCGTGCGCACGCCGTTGGAGAGCACCGCAGGCTTGTAGGACGAGGACGCCGTCTGGCCCTTGGTGACCGGCTCGGTATCGACCACCTCGAAGACAGCGCGCTGCGGCAGCGTCAGCGAGATCGGCGCGCCGTTGAACTGCGCCAGCTGCACCGCCATGCCTTCCTGCAGGTAGGGCGCCATGTCGCCGACCACGCTTTCTGAGGCCACGACCTGGTCGTAGCTTTCCGGGTTCATGAAATGGAAGCCTTCGCCGTCGGAATAGAGGAAGGTGTGCTCGCGCTCCTCGACATAGGCGCGCTCGACCATCTCGGTCGTGCGGTAGCGCTCCGAGATCTTCACCCCGTCGCCGATGCGGCGCATGTCGAGCTGCGTCACCGGCGTGCCCTTGCCAGGGTGGATGTTTTCGGCAAAGAGGATGACATAGAGCTTGCCGTCCTTATCGACGACGTTGCCTTTGCGTAAGGAACTGGCGATGACCTTGACCACGATATTCAATCCCAATCGAGTTTTTCGGCCTGCAAGCGTCTTTGCCCACGAAGCGCCGACGGCGGCCATCGCGTGCGCCGTAGCGCATCTTGCGTCGAACCGCCAGCCTCCTCGGCGATTTTCCCGCCCATGACCGCCGCTTCGCGATGGTGGACGCCGCATGTTCATGCCGACCGCCGGCCAAGGCTGATGGCGCGCAACGCCATTGCCGCCGCCTTGCGCGGTTGGTTCGCGGAGCGCGATTTCGTTGAGGTGACGACGGCCGCCCTGCAGGTTTCACCCGGCAACGAGGCGCACCTTGCGGCCTTCGCCACCGAGGCGATCGCGCCGGACGCGTCGCGCCAGCCGTTATACCTTCACACCTCGCCGGAATTCGCCTGCAAGAAGCTGCTTGCCGCCGGCGAGAAGCGCATCTTCAGCCTGGGCTCCGTTTACCGAAACCGCGAGCGTGGGCCGCTGCATCATCCCGAATTCACCATGCTCGAATGGTACCGCGTCGGCGAGGCCTATGAGCGCCTGATGGCCGACTGCGCCGAATTTCTGGCGCTCGCCGCGGAGAAGGCCAGGGCCAAAAGCTTTCGGTTTCGTGGCCGCGAGGTCGATCCCTTCGCCGAGCCGGAGCGGCTGAGCGTGGCGGAAGCATTCATGCGCCATGCCGGCATCGATCTGCTGGCGACCGTCGGCGCCGACGGCAGCACCGACCGCGAAGCGCTCCACCAGGGCCTGGTCCGCGCCGGCCTGCGCACCGCGCCCGACGACAATTGGGCCGACCTGTTCAGCCGCGTGATGGTGGAAAAGGTCGAGCCGGCGCTGGGGCAGGGACGGGCGACAATCCTCTATGGCTATCCAGTCTCCGAGGCGGCCCTTGCCCGGCCGAGCGCGGAGGACCCGCGCGTCGCCGAACGCTTCGAGCTCTACTGCTGCGGCGTCGAGCTCGCCAATGCGTTTGGCGAGCTCACCGATCCGGCCGAGCAGCGCCGCCGCTTCGTCGCCGAGATGGACGAGAAGGAGCGCATCTATGGCGAGCGCTATCCGCTGGACGAGGATTTCCTCGCCGCGCTTGCCATCATGCCGCAGGCGAGCGGCTCGGCCCTCGGCTTCGACCGGCTGGTGATGCTGGCAACCGGCGCCGCCAGGATTGAAGATGTGATCTGGGCGCCGGTGGCCGGCTAATCCGCACTGTTCACGCGGTTACGGCGGGGCAGTGCGCTGCGAAGGGCCGCGATTGCCTTGAGATTGCCGCATCCGCCATTGCACAAGCGGTGGTGGAACAATAGATGGTGCAGCAGCATCCAAGACGATAGTACGGGCTTCCAGAGATGGCGGCCCGGCATCCATGGATGTGCGGCAGCATCTGCCCTCCCGCACAGCTTGAACAAACAGGACTAACCATGACCAACACGCTCGACGCAGGGAAACTGACCGGCCGCGTCGCGGCGCTCGTCGAGGCGGCCAAGCGCGCCGGGGCGGACGCCGCCGACGCGGTCGCCGTG
>NZ_RZSR01000532.1:0-4167 GCF_004023265.1 Mesorhizobium sp. M1A.F.Ca.IN.020.06.1.1 | reverse complement strand
GGCCCATACCAATGCCGCAATTAGTGTGGTATGGCGCCGCCGATCCCGAAAAACCTGGAAAAGCTTATGTCTGCCCCTCGTGTCAGTTTCGTCAGCCTTGGATGCCCGAAGGCGCTCGTCGATTCCGAGCGCATCATCACGCGGCTCCGCGCTGAAGGCTACGAGATCGCCCGCAAGCATAATGGCGCCGACCTCGTTGTCGTCAACACATGCGGCTTTCTCGACTCCGCGCGCGACGAGTCGCTCGACGCGATCGGCTCCGCCCTTTCCGAAAACGGTCGCGTCATCGTCACCGGCTGCCTCGGCGCCGAGCCGGAAGTCATTCGCGAGAAGCATCCCAATGTGCTGGCGATCACCGGCCCGCAGGCCTATGAGAGCGTGATGGCGGCGGTGCATGAGGCGGCTCCCCCCAGCCATGATCCCTACATCGATCTTCTGCCGCCCCAGGGCGTGAAGCTGACGCCGCGGCATTACGCCTATCTGAAGATTTCCGAAGGCTGCAACAATCGCTGCACCTTCTGCATCATCCCGGCGCTGCGCGGCGATCTCGTCTCGCGGCCGGCGGCCGACGTGTTGCGCGAGGCCGAAAAGCTCGCCAAGGCCGGCGTCAAGGAGATCCTCGTCATCTCGCAGGACACCAGCGCCTATGGCATCGACATCAAATACCAGACGAGCATGTTCGGCGACCGCGAGGTGCGAGCGAAGTTCCTCGACCTTGCAGAGGAGCTCGGCAAGCTCGGCATCTGGGTTCGCATGCACTATGTGTACCCCTACCCGCATGTTGCCGACGTCATTCCGCTGATGGCCGACGGAAAGATCCTTCCCTATCTGGACATCCCCTTCCAGCACGCCTCGCCGCAGGTGCTGAAGAACATGCGCCGTCCCGCTCATGGCGAAAAGACGCTGGAGCGGATCCGCGGTTGGCGCGAGGTCTGCCCGGATCTCGCCATCCGCTCAACCTTCATCGTCGGTTTCCCCGGCGAGACGGAAGACGACTTCCAGATGCTGCTCGACTGGCTGGACGAGGCGAAGATCGATCGTGCCGGCTGCTTCAAATATGAGCCGGTCAAGGGCGCGCGCTCCAACGACCTCGGCCTGGAACAAGTGCCGCAGGAGATCAAGGAAGCCCGCTGGCACCGCTTCATGCAGCGCCAGCAGAAGATCTCGGCGACGCAGCTGGCCAGGAAGGTCGGCAAGCGGCTGCCGGTGCTGATCGACGAGGCGCATGGCACCTCGGCCAAGGGCCGCACCAAATATGACGCCCCCGAGATCGACGGCTCCGTGCATATCCAGTCGCGTCGGCCGCTGCGCGCCGGTGAGATCGTCACGGTCAAGGTCGAGCGCGCCGACGCCTACGATCTCTACGGCTCGGCCGTTTGACAAGCGGGATTGGCTGAAAATGAAAGGGCGCCGGTGGGGCGCCCTTTTTGTTTTGATGCCAGGCTGCTGTTTACTGCGGCAGCTTGTCGTCGATGCCCTTGACGTAGAAATTCATGCCGAGCAGCGTGGCGTCGTCGGCGACCTCGCCGTCCTTCAGCCAAGGCGAGCCATCCTGCTTCGCCACCGGGCCGGTGAAGGGGTTCCAGCCATCGGCGATCTTCTTGGTGGTCGCCTCCGCCATTGCCTTCACGTCGTCAGGCATGTTGGTGAAGGGCGCGAGCTTGACGGCGCCATCCTTGATGCCAAGCCACACATTGTCCGGCTTCCAGGTGCCGTCGAGGGCAGCCTGCACGCGGCTGATGTAATACGGGCCCCACTCGTCGGTGAGCGAGGTCAGCTGCGCGTTCGGCGCGAATTTGATCATGTCCGACGACTGGCCGAACCCATGCAGCTTCCGCTCCTCGGCGACCTGCAGGGGGGCGGTCGAGTCGGTGTGCTGGACGATGATGTCGGCGCCCTGGTCGAACAGCGCCTTGGCGGCGTCGGCTTCCTTGCCCGGATCGAACCAGGTATTGACCCAGACGATCTTCACCTTGAAGTCCGGATTGATCGACTGCGCGCCGAGCATGAAGGAGTTGATGCCCATCACCACTTCCGGGATCGGGAAGGAGACGATGTAGCCGGCAAGACCCTTCTTCGATTCCTTGGCCGCGATCTGGCCGAGCACATAGCGGCCTTCATAGAAGCGCGCGTTGTAAATGCCGAGATTGTCGCCCGTCTTGTAGCCGGTGGCGTGCTCGAACATCACCTTCGGGAACTTCTTGGCGACCTTAACCTCGGCGTCCATGAAGCCGAACGATGTGCCGAAGATGATCTTGCATTTCTCGCGCGCCAGGCGCTCAAAGGCGCGGTCGGCGTCCGGGCCTTCCGAGACGTTCTCGAGATAGGCGGTCTCGACCTTGTCGCCGAGCGCTTTCTCCACCTCGAGGCGACCCTGGTCGTGCTGATAGGAATAGCCGAAGTCGCCGATCGGCCCCGTGTAAACCCAGCATGCCTTCAGCTTGTCGGCCGCCTCGGCGGTTGCCGCCAGCGACAGGGCCGCGGCCGTGGTCATCAGCGCAATAAGCAGTTTCTTCATCGTGTTACCTCTCTGAGTTAAGCCCTGGGGCTTCCCGTCTTTTTGTTGTCGTCAACGATCCGGAACAAATGGCTGCCCCAACGAAGCCGGCGTGTTCATCATCGTCAGCCGCTTGTTCCGCGAGATTAGAACGAGAACCACGATGGTTGCCAGATAGGGCAGCGAAGAAAGAAACTGCGAGGGCACAGGAATGCCGAAAGCCTGTGCATGAAGCTGGCCGATCCACACCGCGCCGAAGATGTAAGCGCCGGCCAGCACCCGCCAGGGGCGCCAGGACGCAAAGACCACCAGCGCCAGAGCGATCCAGCCGCGTCCCGCGCTCATGTTCTCGACCCATTGCGGCGTGTAGACGAGCGACAGGTGGCCGCCGGCAAGTCCGGCGCAAGCGCCGCCGAAGATCACGGCGAGGTAACGGTAGCTGATGACCTTGATGCCGAGCGCATGGGCCGACGCGTGGCTGTCGCCGATCGAGCGCAGCGTGAGGCCAGTGCGCGTCCTGAACAGAAACCACATCACGGCGGCGGTGAGCCCGATCGACACGTAGAACAACGGATCCTGGCCGAAGATCAGCTTGCCGACGACCGGTATCGAGCTCAGGCCGGGGATGTCGAGGTTCGGCAGCCTGACGCCAGGCTGGCCGACGAAGCTGGTGCCGATCATGCCGGAGAGGCCAAGCCCGAGCAGCGTAAGCGACAGGCCGGTCGCCACCTGGTTGGTCGCCAGGGAAAGCGTCATAACGGCGAAGAGCAGCGAAAACAGCGCGCCGACGACGATTGCGGCAAGCAGCCCGATCCAGGGAGATCCGGTGAGATAGCCCGCGCCAAAGCCGCCGACGGCGCCCATGATCATCATGCCCTCGACGCCGAGGTTGAGCACGCCGGAGCGTTCCACCACCAGCTCGCCGATCGCCGCGATCAAGAGCGGCGTCGCCGCGGTCGCGATGGTCAAAAGGATGTTGACTGTGATGTCCATCAGCGTGCCTCCTCCAGCTTGGGCGCGGCCTCGAGTCGTGGCGCGGCAAAGCCGATCAGACGAATGCGATAATGAATGAGCGTGTCGCAGCCGAGCACGAAGAACAAAAGCATGCCCTGGAACACGCGCGCCACCTTGTCGGAGATGCCGAGCGCGCTCTGCACCGCCTCTCCGCCGAGATAGGTCAGCGCCAGCACCAGGCCTGCCGCGACGATGCCGAGCGGATTGAGCCGCCCGAGGAAGGCGACGATGATGGCGGTGAAGCCATAGCCGGGCGAGATCACCGGCTGTAGCTGGCCGATGGCGCCTGAGACTTCCGAGATGCCGGCAAGGCCAGCCAATGCACCGGACAGCAGGAAAGTAAAGAAGACCATCTTGCTGAGGCCGAAGCCGGCGAAGCGCCCTGCCCTCGGGCTCGAGCCCAGCACGCGGACCTCGAAACCTTTCAGCATGCGGCTCATCATCAGCCAGACCGTGACAGCGGCGACCAGCGCGAAGACGAAGCCCCAATTGGCGCGGCCGGCATCCGGCATCAATTCCGGCAGGACGGCCGAGTCGCCGAACTGGATGGTCTGCGGGAAGCCGTGGCCCTGCGGGTCGCGCCACGGTCCGCGCACCAGCCAGTCGAGGAAAAGCTGCGCCACATAGACCAGCATCAGGCTGGTCAGGATCTCGTT
>NZ_RZSR01000052.1:0-12570 GCF_004023265.1 Mesorhizobium sp. M1A.F.Ca.IN.020.06.1.1 | reverse complement strand
GGCGGTAAAGGAGGCGCTCGAAGCCGCGTAGTGTTCCTGTGTCAGGAAGGCTTTGCCGCTTTCAGGGCGCGCGCCATTCTGACAGAGTCGCCCCAGGTGGACAGCCAGATGAGGCAATCCGTGGCGACGGCGATCGCCGCGCGCAGGAGGAGAAGCAGCGGGCCTGGTGCCAGCAGATGCTCCTCGGCGTGACGCAGATGGGCCAGCTCTTCCTCGCGGATCGACAGGATGATGGCGTGCAGTCCGGGATCGCGCCCGGCTAGATAGTAGAGCTGGTCGTCAAGATGGCGGTGCACGGTCGCTTCGACAGCGGCGGTGCATGCCCAGATGCCTTGTGGGCCGAGCAGGGCGGTGAGAAAGCCCAACAGCCAGCCGCCCCAGCTCCAGAACTGCATGACGCGACATGGACGCGAGTTTCGCATTGGCATGGCGGCACGGAAGGCGGCGCAATGCTGGCGCTCGTGTCCAAGCATCTCCGACAAAGACGGCACGCAATCGCGCCAAAAGTGCCGGGCGACAAAGATTTGCGCTGAATAGATCCTGATCGCTCCAAATTCGCCTGCGTGGTTGACCCGGACTATCCTGGCTGTGGTCAGCGCTTCGCGGCCGGAAAGCTCATGCATTGGAGAAGCTCGCCCGCCTGACGATGCGATCCCACCAGTCCTGCAAGTCTGGAAAGCGGGCAAGCAGCTTTCGCCCTTCGGCGACTTTGAGGAAATAGCCGATAATCGACGCCCCTTCCGCCGCGAAGATGTCGAGAGGGATGAGCTCGTAGTCGACGCCCTTTTGATTGAGCGCCATTCGCGCGATGCGGACATAGACGCTGTAATGGGCGCCGTAGATAAGAGGCTTTGCCACTTCATTCCTCTTTGGCTTGGCTGTCCCGTATCCAGACGCGCAGCGTGCCGGTGGTCTGAAAGCCGCAGTCCAGTGCACCATCCAGCCCGCCGCCGCGTTCATACCCGACCAGCGCGCGACCTTCAGCAAACGTATTGGCTGCGGCTCGCACAGCATCTCGATAGGTCGGCTTGCCATCCGTGGCAAAGACATTTGACAACCCGATCACGAGCTCGGATCTATTGGCTATGCAGCCGGCGGTGAAGCCGTCGGCCGTCCGTCGGCCAAGGATGGCGATGGCGGGGTCGGCCAGAACTGCAGTCGGAAAGACACGGCCGCTGGAGGAACCTGCGCCATCCGTCCAGGCAAGTTCCCACATCTCCAAGCTGGCTGCGTCCCCAACACGTTCCCAACCGGAGGGGGTCGTCGTTGGACGCCTTAGGTCCATCCAGATCCAGCTTGCTTCGAAGAGTTGGCTGAACCCGAGCGGTCGGAGATCCAGACGGCAGAAGCAATCCTTGACCGAAAAGCTGGTGGCGAGAACAGATGTCAGTCTGGCTATTTCTGCAAGTTGGATCGGTACGGCATCGGCATCCAAAGTGGCGGCATTGGGGTAGTAAGGAGGTGCTTGCTCATCGCTGGACCAGACGGAGCGGCTCCTCCGGCCGCTTAGCCCGTGCACCTTGAAAATAGCCTGGCAGAGGTCGGCATTGTTGCCAGCGCAAAGGCGACCCCTTTCGCTGGCAACAAGGCTCGGCACTTCTTACCCCATCGCCTTCTGCAGGTTCTCGTCGATCTTGTCGAGAAAGCCGGTGGTCGACAGCCAGGGCTGGTCGGGGCCGATCAGCAGCGACAGGTCCTTGGTCATGAAGCCGCCCTCGACGGTCTGGATGCAGACCTTTTCCAGCGTCTCGGCAAAGCGCTTGAGCTCGGCATTGCCGTCGAGCTTGGCGCGGTGGGCCAAGCCTCGCGTCCAGGCGAAGATCGAGGCGATCGAGTTGGTCGAGGTTTCCTCGCCCTTCTGATGCTGGCGGTAGTGGCGGGTGACGGTGCCGTGGGCGGCTTCCGCTTCCACGGTCTTGCCGTCCGGCGTCATCAGCACCGAGGTCATCAGGCCGAGCGAGCCGAAGCCCTGCGCCACCGTGTCGGATTGCACGTCGCCGTCATAATTCTTGCAGGCCCAGACATAGCCGCCCGACCATTTCAGGCTGGAAGCGACCATGTCGTCGATCAGGCGGTGCTCGTACCAGAGTTTTCTCGCCTTGAACTCGGCCTCGAATTCCTTCTCGTAGACCTCCTGGAAGATGTCCTTGAAGCGGCCGTCATAGGCTTTGAGAATCGTATTCTTGGTCGAGAGATAGACCGGGAAGTTGCGCAGCAGGCCATAGTTCAGCGAGGCGCGAGCGAATTCGCGGATCGACTCGTCGAGATTGTACATGGCCATGGCGACGCCGGCGCCGGGCGCGTCGAAGACGTCATGCTCGATCACCTTGCCGTCCTCGCCGACGAACTTGATCGTCAGCTTGCCCTTGCCCGGGAAGCGGAAGTCGGTGGCGCGATACTGGTCGCCGAAGGCGTGACGGCCGACGACGATCGGCTTGGTCCAGCCGGGCACCAGGCGCGGCACGTTCTTCATGATGATCGGCTCGCGAAAGATGGTGCCGCCGAGGATGTTGCGGATGGTGCCGTTGGGCGACTTCCACATTTTCTTCAGCTTGAATTCCTCGACGCGCTGCTCGTCGGGCGTGATCGTCGCGCATTTCACGCCGACGCCGTATTTCTTGATTGCGTTGGCCGAGTCGACGGTCACCTGGTCATTGGTGGCGTCCCGGTTCTCGATCCCTAGATCGAAATAGTCCAGCTTGATGTCGAGATAGGGGTGGATCAGCTTGTCCTTGATGAACAGCCAGATGATGCGGGTCATCTCGTCGCCGTCGAGCTCGACGACCGGGTTCGCCACCTTGATCTTCGCCATGGAAAAATGCCTCGTTGCTGGGGATCTGAACGGCCTTGCCCGTGGCTTCGGCCGAGGTTGGGCAGCGTATATCAAAGCCTTTTTGAGCGCGCAAACCGCGATCAGCCGATCGCAGACCGGTGTCGCGCTTGTGAATGCTTCATTTTCAGGCCCGGATGTGGCAGGGGACGCCGAAACGCCGCAAACCCCATGTACGGAGAGCCATGCGAGCCGCAAACGACACCGCCAAGACCGCCGGACCGGCGATCATCCTTGTCGAGCCGCAGCTCGGCGAGAATATCGGCATGGTCGCGCGCGCCATGGCGAATTTCGGCCTTTCGGAGCTGCGCCTGGTCAATCCGCGCGACGGCTGGCCGAGCGAGAAGGCGCGTGCCGCCGCCAGCCGCGCCGACCACGTCATCGATGCGACAACGGTGTTCGACGACCTTGCCTCGGCAGTGGCCGACCTCAACTTCGTCTTCGCCACCACCGCCCGCGAGCGTGACGGCTTCAAACCGGTGCGCGGTCCGGTGGATGCGGGCAGGGCGCTCCGGGCCCGCGAGCAGGCGGGGCTGCGCACCGGAATTCTGTTCGGCCGTGAACGTTTTGGCCTCTACAATGAAGAGGTTGGCCTGGCTGACGAGATCGTCACCTTTCCCGTCGATCCCGGCTTCTCCTCGCTCAACATCGCACAGGCCGTGCTTTTGATGTCCTATGAATGGATGAAATCCGGCCTTGCCGAAGAGACCGCGACCAACTTCGCCGGACCGGAGCTCGTTCCGGCGACCAAGGAACAGCTGCACAGCCTGTTCACCTATCTCGAAGGCGCTCTCGAGGCGCGCGGCTATTTCCGCCCGGAAGAGAAGAGGCCTAAGATGGTCGACAATCTGCGCGCCGTGCTGACGCGGGCGGGATTCGCTGAGCCCGAGTTGAAGGTGCTGCGCGGCATCATCTCGTCGCTCCACAGGTTTTCGCCGGCAATGCCGCGCGGCGACGGCTCACCGGGGGATGATCCAAGGCGGGCGCCGGCTATGCGCAAGCGAACAACGGACAAAGAAAGTTAAAATCCGTAAGCTCCGAACCTTCAAGGTAACCGAATATTATGCGGTTTGGTTCATCGTTCTCGAAACGATGGGGCAGCAGATGTTTACGTCCAATATTGGCCGTCTGCATTTCTTCTTCTATTCGCTAGGTCTGTTCATAGCGGAAGCGGTAACGATCGTGCTCTGCATTGCCGCAACGACCGGCTTCGCGGGATTGATCAATTCGATGCCGGGTCCGTCGCGGCAAAGCCTGGCCGGCGCCGCGCTTGTTGTGTCGCTCGTCTTCGTCGCGCTGCGCTGCAACATCGCATGGCGCCGCAGCCGCGATGCCGATGGTTCAGGCTGGATTCTCTGGTCCTATATCGCCTTTTCCGGCATCTATGGATTGCTGCAGGCCGGAACGCTTCTGGTCATCGATTTCGGCAATCCTGAGAGCGCGCCCGGTGGCCTGAACCTGCTCGGCCTTGCCATATTCGGCCTCTGGTGCACGATCCTGTGGGCAAAGCCTGTGGCCGGCAGCAACATCGATGAGCTGACCGAGGCTTTCGACTTTGAAGGCTCGTTGCCGGCGGAGGCGCTCCCCGCGAGGGCGACAGCGAGCGTCGCTCCAGCTGCGCCACGGACTGCTGCGCAACCCGCGCGTCCGGCGCCGGCGCCGGCGCCGCAGCCGTTTGGCCGGGCGCGACCCGCCGGCTTCGGCAAGCGGGGGCTCTGAGTTGCGCAAAAGCTGCTGGCATCTGCCACTTCAAGACCATGATCGTTCAGGATAGAAGCGCGGTTGGCCAAATCTCGGGTCAGCTTCTTCCTGTAGTCGGATGACAATGAACGATCGATCAAACCAGCGTCCGATCCTGATGTTCGATTCCGGTGTCGGCGGACTGACGGTGCTGCGCGAGGCGCGCGTCCTGATGCCGGATCGGCGCTTCGTCTATGTCGCCGACGACGCGGCTTTTCCTTACGGCGCATGGGAAGAGCCGGCGCTCAAGGAGCACATACTCGCCCTGTTCGGCAAATTGCTCGACCGTCTGCAGCCGGCGATCTCAGTGATCGCCTGCAACACCGCCTCGACCCTGGTGATCGATGCGCTGCGGGAAAAATTTCCCGGTCATCTGTTTGTCGGAACGGTGCCCGCGATCAAGCCGGCGGCCGAGCGCACGCGGTCCGGCCTGGTTTCGGTGCTGGCGACCCCGGGCACGGTTAAGCGTCAGTACACGCGTGACCTGATCAGCAAATGGGCGCAGAAATGCCATGTCCGGCTCGTCGGCAGCGACAGGCTTGCCGCATTGGCCGAGATCTATATGCGCGAAGGTTTTGTCGACGAGGAAGCCGTGCGCGCCGAGATCGCGCCCTGCTTCATCGAGCACGACGGGCAGCGCACCGACATCGTCGTGCTCGCCTGCACGCATTATCCGTTCCTGGCCAACCGCATGCGCAAGACCGCTCCGTGGCCGGTCGACTGGATCGATCCGGCGGAAGCCATTGCCCGGCGCGCCATGTCGCTGCTGCAGCCTATCGGCGAACCGTCGGGCGAGACCGAGCCCGATATCGCCCTCTTCACCTCTGGTAAGGTGGATTTCGCCACGCGCAGGCTCATCCAGGGCTTTGGGCTGACCTCGCGCTAGCTGGAACTGCGATAGCGCCGCAGCGTTTCTCTTCCCACTACCGCACAGGGAGAAATCGCATGCCAGCCAAATCGCAAGCCCAACAGAAGGCAGCCGGCGCAGCCCTTTCGGCCAAGCGCGGCGAGACCAAGAAAACCGAGCTTAAGGGTGCTTCGCGCGAGATGTACGAGTCCATGAGCGAGAAGCAACTCGAGGAGTTCGCCGAGACCAAACGCAAGGGACTGCCTAGCAAGAAGTCATGAACTCCTGCCTGGCTCTCAAGTTGGTGCCTGGATAGGAAACCCCGGCATGCCATGACGTGGCGGATCTGCTTTCGGCCATGCCAGTGCCTTCGCCGGGCTGCGGCTTTCTGACGGCAGAATAGTGGAGCCGGTGCGTCGCCGATCACGAGCTTGACACCGGTTAAATCTCTGTTTAACAGGGCCACCAACACCGGGCGGCGACGTCCGGTGGTTTCTTTTGCATGGGCAAGACCTCACCGGAAGCCAGTCTGTCGGCGGTCTTGTTCGAACTGACGTGTCCCGTGGGTTTTCCGTCGCGTTGCGTGGGAAATTCTGTCAGGCCTCGAAAACGGAGGCCAGAGGAGGGCGCGTTTCCTTCACCCGGAGCCAAGGGGTTCCGGGTATATCGTTTTGAAAGGGAATGCGATGAGCAAGCGCGAATCCGCGAAATACAAGATCGACCGCCGTCTCGGCGAAAATATCTGGGGCCGTCCGAAGTCCCCGGTCAACAAGCGCGAATACGGTCCCGGCCAGCATGGCCAGCGCCGCAAGGGCAAGCTTTCCGACTTCGGCCTGCAGTTGCGCGCCAAGCAGAAGCTCAAGGGCCACTATGGCGACGTTTCGGAAAAGCAGTTCCGTAAGGTCTATGAGGAGGCCAACCGCCGCAAGGGCGACACCTCCGAGAACCTGATCGGCCTGCTCGAGTCGCGTCTCGACGCGATTGTCTATCGCGCCAAGTTCGTGCCGACCATCTTCGCGGCCCGCCAGTTCGTCAACCATGGCCACGTCAACGTCAACGGCAGGCGCACCAATATCGGTTCGTACCGCTGCAAGCCGGGCGACGTCATCGAGGTGCGCGAGAAGTCGAAGCAGCTAGTCATCGTGCTGGAATCGGTAGGCTTGGCCGAGCGTGACGTGCCGGACTATATCGAGGCCGATCACAACAAGATGACCGCGACCTACAACCGCGTTCCCGGCCTGGCGGATGTTCCGTTCGCCGTCCAGATGGAACCGAACCTGGTCGTCGAATTCTATTCGCGCTGATCCGACCAATCGGCGACACCCATCCAAGGCCGCCCTCGAGGCGGCCTTTTCTTTGTCTGTCGCGTCGGCCAGGGCGGCAATTCCACCCTGGTCATTTTTTTAGCCGCAATTCCGCGACGGCTAGTGATTCCACTTGGCTGCAAAATGCTCTAAGCGAAGCGGCAACAGAACCGTGGGCACCTGCGCCATGAATATGCTGCCAAACGTCAAATCGCTTGAGCCGATCGCCGACGAGCCGGACGGCGGATTCCATCCGCTGTTCCGCGACGTGCCATCCTCGGTCGAGTTCAACAAGCTGCGCAAGCGGCTGCTGCGGCTCACGCGCCAGGCGATCGAAGACTTCGCCATGGTGAAACCCGGCGAGCGCTGGCTGGTGGCGCTCTCCGGGGGCAAGGATTCTTATGGCCTGCTTGCCTTGCTGCTCGATCTCAAATGGCGCGGGCTGCTGCCGGTCGAGCTGCTTGCCTGCAATCTCGACCAAGGTCAGCCGAATTTCCCGAAGCATATCCTGCCGGACTATCTCGGCGGCAACGGCATTGCGCATCGCATCGAATACCAGGACACCTATTCGGTGGTCACCGACAAGCTGCCCGACGGCAGCACCTATTGTTCGCTCTGCTCGCGGCTGAGGCGCGGCCATCTCTATCGCATCGCGCGCGAGGAGGGTTGCACCGCGCTGGTGCTCGGCCACCACCGTGAGGACATCCTCGAAACCTTCTTCATGAACCTGTTCCATGGCGGGCGTCTCGCCGCCATGCCGCCGAAGCTTCTCAATGACGAGGGCGACGTCATGGTTCTGCGCCCGCTCGCCTATTGCGCCGAGGCGGATCTCGAGAAATTCGCCAGTGCAATGAAGTTCCCAATCATCCCGTGCGATCTCTGCGGCAGCCAGGAAGGGCTGCAGCGCAACGCCATGAAGGCGATGCTCGACGATATCGAGAAGCGTATGCCTGGCCGCAAGGACACGATGATCCGCGCGATGACCAATGTGCGACCCTCGCATCTGCTCGACCGAAAACTGTTCGACTTCGCCGCGCTCGATGCGCGCCTTACCATGGGAAAAGACATTTCCGATGACGTTTGACATGCAAGCGATCGACTGGCTGGCCGAGCTTCTAGCTGACGCAGCCAGGGCCGAAATCATGCCGCGCTTTCGCCGGTTGGGCGAGGGCGATATTCGCCAGAAGACGTCCGCCGCCGATCTGGTTACGGAGGCGGACGTCAACGCCGAAAGGCTGATCACTGCCAGGCTGCGCGAGCGTTACCCTACAGCGATGATCGTCGGCGAGGAGACCTGCTCCGACAATCCGGCCTTGCTCAAAGGGCTCGGCGATGCCGAACTCGCCTTCGTCATCGATCCGGTCGACGGCACCTTCAACTTCGCCTCCGGTGTGCCGCTGTTCGGCGTCATGCTGGGCGTCGTGGTCAACGGCGAGACGGTTGCCGGCATCATCCACGATCCGGTCGGCAACGACTGGCTGATCGGCGCCAAGGGGGCGGGCAGCCATATCCGCCACGCACATGGCGCGCTGGAGAGGGTGCGGGTCGCCGAGCCGGTGCCGATCTCCGAGATGACCGGCGCGATCTCGTGGCAGTATCTGAAGGAACCGGAGCGCTCGCGGCTCGCTCGCAACCACACAAAGGCGCTGTCGCAGTTCGGCTATCGTTGCGCCGCGCACGAATACCGGCTGCTGGCGAGCGGCCATGCGCATTTCGTCGTCTACAACAAGCTGATGCCGTGGGACCATCTGGCCGGCGTGCTGATCCATCAGGAGGCCGGTGGTTATGCGGCGCGGATCGACGGCGATGCCTATCTGCCGTCGCATGTCGACGGCGGGTTGTTGGTTGCGCCAGACAAGGATAGCTGGAACGAACTGCGGCGCGAGCTCTGGGCGGAATAGGATCGATTGCGCCAGCGAGGGCCAGCCGGTCGGCTGGAAGATGTCGACCTACGACCTCACGCAAATCCGGAGATGTGAATGGGCACCCAGTCCGCGATGGTCGCTCTGGCTCTCGCCATCGCCGTGACGATCACGGGTGCTGACGAAGCAGCGGCACGGGAGCGCGCCTGCGGCAGTCGCGATCCCGTAAACTCCATAGCGGAAATGTCGGCTGCCATTTACGCCTGCTGGCGGCCGCCTCACGGAACTGCCGGCCTGTCCTTGACCCTGCGGTTCTCGCTCCGCCGAGACGGAACGCTCATTGGCAAGCCGCGCGCGACCTTCTCCGTACTCGGATCGAACGATGCATTGAACAGAGCCTTCGTTGCCTCAGTCCTCGAGGCTCTCGATAAGGCCCTGCCGTTATCCTTTACCGAGAGCATGGGCGAGGCGATCGCAGGGCGCATACTTTCGCCCCGCTTCACGGTTGCGCTTGAACGAAAATCCTGAGCGGGTGGCCGTAGGCGAGGGTTTCACACCGGCGGATTGTGGGGCTGGAACAGCCTTCCGCGCTCGGCGATCAGGATCATCAGCAGGGCGGCGAGGGAAACGCTGCAGAAGCCGGCGGCCAATGGCGTGACCGAGCCGTTATAGGCCTGGCCTATCAGCGTTCCGAGCAGGCCGCCGAGAAAGGTCTGCATGAAGCCGAGGATGGAGGACGCCGTGCCGGCAAGCTCGCCGAGCGGCTCCATCGCGAGCGCGTTGAAATTCGCGCCGAGACAGCCAAATGGAACCATCGCGCCGGCAAAGAAGGCGATGAACAGCCAGAGCGGCATCTCGATCTCGAGCGAGAAGACGAGCCAGACCAGGCTGATGGCGAGGAAGAGCAGCAGCGCGCTCTGCGACAGGCGCCGCATGCCGACCTTGCCGACGAGCCGCGCGTTGAGGAAGTTCGAGAAGGCGAGCACGCCCGCGACGCCGGCGAAGATCAGCGGAAACAGCTCGCCGACATGGAAGACTTCGAGATAGATCTGCTGCGCGGAATTGATGAAGCCGAACATGGCGCCGAAGATGAAGGTGCTGGCAAAGGCATAGCAAAGCGCGATGCGGTTGGTGAGCACGATGCGGAAACCGCCGACGACGGCGTTGACGGTTAAGGGCCGCCGGTATTCCGGATGCAGCGTCTCCGGCAAGCGCAACAGCGACCATGCCGACACGATGAGCGCGCCGACGGCCATGGTGACGAAGATCCAGTGCCAGGTGGCGAAGAGCATGATGAACTGGCCGATGCCGGGCGCGACGACCGGTATCGCCATGAACACCATGAAGATCAGCGACATGACCTCGGCCATGCGGCGGCCCTCGAAGGTGTCGCGCACGATGGAGACGGCGATGACGCGGGTGGCCGCCGCGCCGATGCCTTGCACGACACGGCAGGCGAGAAGGGTGGCAAAGGTCGGAGCAACAGCAGCGGCCGCTACCGCCGCCACGTAGATGATCAGGCCGGCGACCAGCGGCGCACGGCGGCCGAAACGATCGGAAACCGGACCGAAGAAGAGCTGACCGGTGCCGAAGCCAAGGATGTAGGCTGTGATCACATACTGGCGGTGGTTTTCATTCTCGACGCCGAGCGAGGCGCCGATCTGCTGCAGTGCCGGCAGCATGATGTCGATGGCGAGCGAATTGAGCGCCATCAGCGCCGCGCAGAGCGCAATGAATTCCCAGCGCGGAATGGGCAAGCTTTTTGCCGACTGCTGCGCTAGTGCCTGATTGTCCACGGCAAAATCCGATCAATCAAACGAATACGCGCCGGTCGACCGGCGCATCAATTCGTCTCGTTCTCGAGTTCGAAAGCCAAAGTGCCGAGGTGGGGCGGCCCCGAATGTCATCGCGCAGCCGGCTGGGCCGGCCAGCGCGAGCTCAAATCAGGCGGCGCCTTTGACGCTGACGCCTTTTTCGACCAGGAAATCCTGCAGCTCGCCGGCCTGGAACATCTCGCGCACGATGTCGCAACCGCCGACGAACTCGCCCTTGACGTAGAGCTGCGGAATGGTCGGCCAGTTGGAATAGTCCTTGATGCCCTGGCGCAGCTCGGCCGAGGTCAGCACGTTCACGCCTTTGTAGTCGACCCCGACATAGTCGAGGATCTGCACCACCTGGCCGGAGAACCCGCACTGCGGGAAGCCGGGGGTGCCCTTCATGAAGAGCACGACGTCGTTGCTCTTCACTTCGCTGTCGATGTAGTCGTTGATGCCGCTCATGGGGAATCCTTTCACGCCTGTGGGAGTCAGGCTCGAAGCATGTCCATCAAATAAACCCATAGGTTGGCTGAAACAAGACGTTAGCCGCGACGCACCCGAAATGGCGCAAAGCTTTGGTCCGCCATTGGGCCAAATCCGCCAGCCGGAACTTTCCCACAAGCGGGCCGGCAGGCCGGTTCTCTTGTCCCGGTGCCGCTGACGGTTTCCCAGGTGCGCACGCGCCAGAATTATAGCTATAGCTAAATCTTGAAGCATGCGCTATCCTTGCCGGTGCCTTGGAGGAACGCGGATATGCGCGAAACGAAATCGCTGCTGGAACAAAAGCTCGATCGAAGGCTGCTTCTGGCCGGTGGCCTGGCGGCCGGCGGTACGGCGGTGATGGCGACCGCGGCGCGCGGGCAGACCGACCACGCCGGTCACGGAACGCCAGGGGCGGCCGAACCGCAGCCGGCGCACCTGTCCGCGCATGGGGCGATGATCACCGTCGGCGAGGTCGAGGATAGCCGCAACGGATTCGATCCGGTGAAGCTGCTGAGCGACTGGGAGACCGGGACGGTGTCGACGCTGCCGGACGGGCGGACACTGCGCAGCTTCGAGGTCACGGCCGAGGACAAGGAGATCGAGATCGCGCCCGGCATCCTGTTCCCCGCCTGGACCTACAATGGCCGCGTGCCGGGGCCGACGCTGCGGGCCACCGAAGGCGATCGCTTGAAGATCGCCTTCCGCAACAACGGCTCGCATCCGCATTCCATGCATTTCCACGGCATTCACGCAGCACGGATGGACGGCGTTCCCGGCGCCGGTTTGATCGGGCCGGGCGAGGAGTTCGTGTACGAGTTCGACGCCAGGCCGTTCGGCTGCCACCTCTATCATTGCCATGCGCTGCCGCTGAAGCGGCACATCCAGAAAGGTATGTACGGCGCCTTCATCATCGATCCCGATCCCGCCAGGCATCCGGAGCACGAGGCGGTCGCCCGCTCGCGCCTGCTCGGCACGCCGGAGAATGCCGGCTGGCAGGAATTCGTAATGGTGATGAACGCCTTCGACACCAATTTCGACAACGAGAACGAGGTCTATGCCGTCAACACCGTCGCCCATGCCTACGCGAAGAAGCCGATACGGGTGCTGAAGGACAAGCCTGTCCGGATCTATCTCGTCAACGTGGTCGAGTTCGACCCGATCAACTCCTTCCATCTGCATGCCAATTTCTTCGACTACTACAATCAGGGCACGACGCTGACGCCGACACTCAGGACCGTCGATCTGATCACCCAGTGCCAGGCCGAGCGCGGTATCCTCGAGTTCCATTTTAGGGAGCACGAGCCAGGCCTCTACATGTTCCATCCCCACCAGTCGGAGTTTACCGAACTCGGCTGGTCGGGCATGTTCGACGTCGTGGAGGCCTTGTCGTGACCGATGTCAGTAGCACCTCCCGGGATACACAGGCCGGTCGGCCGCGCTGGCTCTCTCTGCTCTGGATAGTACTGCCGCTCGCCGTGCTCGGGCTCGCGGTTGCGTGGATGGTCTCTTCCGACCCGTTGGCCAGCTTTCGCAACGGCGCGCCGCCGGTCGAGAACCTGACCTTCGAGCGGACAATTATCGGAAACGACGGCATTCGAATTCTCGTGCGGGCCGGCGGGTCGGAACCGATGACGATCGCACAGGTCCAGGTCGACGACGCTTACTGGCAGTTCACGCAGGATCCGCC
>NZ_RZSR01000531.1:0-4171 GCF_004023265.1 Mesorhizobium sp. M1A.F.Ca.IN.020.06.1.1 | reverse complement strand
CCATCAATGCGATGATCGCCATGGGTTGCGACCCGCTGCAGATCCAGCGCATGAAGAAGAAGAAGCTGATGCTGAAGGACCGGCTGATGGCGCTGGAAGACCGCATCATCCCCGACATCATCGCCTGACCGGCAGCTTCCTTCGCTCGACGGCTAGGGGATCGAAAGCCGCGCGGCGCGGTCACGCAGCAGCGCGACCAGCTCGCCTGTCCGATCTTCCGACGTGTCGATCGGAACCACCAGGCACATCGTCGCCTCGATCTTCCCGGGCGCTGAAAAGACCGGCGCCGCCAAGCATTTGGTATAGGCGTCGACAAGGCCCGACGTCACGCAATAGCCGGTGACGCGGGCTTTTGCGATGTCGTCGATGAAGTCGTCGAGCTCGATCTTGCGGCCATCCGGCAGCACGAGGTCGTCCTGGGAGATCATCGCCTCGATCCGGCTGCGTTCCAGGCCGGCGAGCAGCAGCCGGCCCGACGCGGTCCAAGGCAGCGGGATCTGCAGGCCGGTGGCCGAGCTGATGCGGAACGGCCTGGTGCCCGGGCTCGAATGGACGATCGTGTAGCGGCCGCTCTGCAGCATGCACAGCTCCGAGGTCTCGCCGGTCTCGCGCGACAGCGTGTCGACCTCCTGCCGTCCGCGCCTGAGGAGGTCGTTGCCGCGCATATAGGCCATTCCGTAGAGGTAAAGCTTCTTGCCGAAATAGACGCGGTTGCCGTCGCCGGCCATCTCCAGGAGACCGGCACCGACCAGCTCGCGAACGAGCGTGTAAGTCGTCGAGCGGGGGGCGTTGAGCCCCTTGGCCAGCTCGCCGATGCCGATCGCGCGCTGCGTGGCATGCAGGAACTCCAGAATGTGCAGCGCGCGGTTGAGACCCTTCTCGCGAGAGTTCGCGGGCCTCTCCTCGTCCGAACCTGCGGCCTGCCACTCGGTCAGCGCTTCGCCATCTTGCATTGTCGATTCCCGGTGTTAGTATCTGTCTTGTACAGGATACATACGTCTCTTGTAAGAGACAATCGTATATCGATTGCTGACGCGTGTATTCATGGGGAACACACACCAAAGGAGGTCGCCGTGAACGACACATCCGGAAGACGTGATTTTCTGAAATTGGGAATGGCCGGACTTGCCACCGCCGGCGCGCTCACCGCGGTCAGCGCCGAGAAGGCCGCCGCGCAAGCCGCGTCCGATAGCGTGCTGCGGACCGCGCTCGATCGCGGCAAGCTGATCGTCGGCACCGGCAGCACCAACGCGCCGTGGCATTTCGAGAACGATGCCGGCGAGCTGGTCGGCATGGACATCACTATGGGGCGCATCCTCGCCAAGGGCCTTTTCGATGACCCGACCAAGGTCGAATTCGTCATGCAGGATCCGGCGCAGCGCATTCCGAACGTGACCACCAACAAGGTCGACATCACCATCCAGTTCATGACCATGACGGCGCAGCGCTCGCAGCTGATCCACTTCTCGCGCCCCTACTATGTCGAAGGCGTCGCGCTGCTGACGCTGCCCGGCTCCGAGAACAAGACTTTCGACAAGCTGCTGGCGAACGGCTCGGCCACGCGCATCTCGATCCTGCAGAATGTCGATGCCGAAAACTCGGTGCACTTTGCCCTGCCGCAGGCGCAAGTGATGCAGATCGACACCCAGGCCAACGTGCTGCAGGCGCTGGAATCCAAGCGCGTCGACGCCGCCGCGGTCGACCTCTCCACCGTGCGCTGGCTCGCCTCGCGCAACCCGGACAAATATTTCGACGCCGGCAAGAGCTGGTATTCGATGCTTTACGGCGCGGCCATCAGGCAGGGCGACCTCGACTGGCTGACCTACGTCAACCAGACCTTCACCATCGCCATGTTCGGCCACGAGACGGCACTCTACGACGCTGCCTTCAAGGAATATTTCGGCCAGGAACCGCCGCCGCGCCATCCGGGCTTCCCGGTCATCTGACGAGGCCTGTCTGACTTTAGCCGGCGGAGGGCCGCAGCAAGCGCCCTTCCGCCTGTTCTCCTCGACACGGGCTCCTGCAGTGGCGAATTCTGGATCGTCACCACAGGCCATTGAGACGGACGCATGGGCTATACGCTCAATTTCAACCTGATCTGGCGCCACTTCGACAAGCTGTGGGGCGGACTGCTGCTCAGCCTCGAGCTTGCCGTGATTTCGATCGCCATCGGCATTGTCATCGGACTGGTACTGGCCGTCTGGTATGTCTCGGCCGGGCGTGTCGTGCGCGGCATTATCGCCTCTTACGTCGAATTCATCCGCAACGTGCCGCTGATCCTGCTGGTCTATCTGGTGTTCTACGGTCTGCCGACCGTCATCGACCTGGCCTACAGCGCGCAGACGTCCTTCGTCGCCACGCTTGCCGTCTACAGCGGCGCCTATCTCGTCGAAGTGTTCCGATCCGGCCTCGAAGCCGTGCCGCGCGGCCAGATCGATGCCGGCAAGGCGATCGGCCTTACGCCATGGCAGCGGCTTGTCCATGTGCGGCTGCCGACGATGATGCGCATCACCCTGCCGGCGCTTTCCAACACCTTCATCTCGCTGTTCAAGGACACGTCTGTCGCTTCCGTCATCTCCGTGCCCGAACTGACCTACGGCGCGCAGTGGATCAACTTCAACACCTTCCGCATCGTCGAGGTCTATCTGGTGGTGACGGCGATGTATCTGGTGACGGGTTACGCCCTGCTCTTCGCGCTCCGGCTGGTCGAGCGCTGGTATAGGACGGCGCGCTGATGCTTGGCCAGATCGCTTACGCCCTTCCGTTCCTCGCCGAAGGCTTCGCGCTGACGCTTTGGGTATCGCTGCTCGTCGTGGTGCTGTCGCTGATCGCCGGCGTTGTCCTCGGCGTTGGCCTCGTCTACGGGCCCGCACCCTTGCGCTGGGCGGTGCGGATCTTCAGCGACACCGTCCGCGGCATCCCGATCCTGGTGCTGATCTTCTTCGTCTATTACGGCCTGCCGGCCGTCGGCGTGCATCTCCAGTCCTTCTGGGCGGCGGTGCTGGCGTTGACCTTGTTCAAGACCGCGCAGGTCGTCGAATATCTGCGCGGAGCCGTCGCCTCGATCCCGAAAGGCCAGTCGGAAGCGGCGATGGCGATTGGCCTGACCTTTCGCCAGCGCCTTACCTACGTGATTTTCCCGCAGGCCTTCCGCCGCTTCCTGCCGCCTTGGATCAACGGCGTCACCGACGCGGTCAAGGGCAGCGCGCTGGTCTCGCTGCTCGGCATCACCGATCTGATGCAGGCCATCAACCAGGTCATTGGCCGCACCTATGAGGCGATGCCGCTCTATATCCTCGGCGCCCTTCTCTATTTCGGCGTCAACTACGCGCTTTCGCTTGCCAGCCGACGGCTGGAGCAGCGCTTTGCCTTCATCCGGGAATAGCACGATGGCCACCACTTCCGATAACAGCCCTGCGCTTCTCGATATCGCCGAGGTCTCGAAATCCTTTGGCTCGGTCGAGGTACTGCGCTCGGTCAGCCTCAAGGTGGCGAAGGGCGAGGTGGTCGCCATCATCGGACCGTCCGGCAGCGGCAAGACCACGCTGCTGCGCTGCGTCAACTTCCTCGAAAGCTACGACAGCGGCTCGATCCGCATCGACGGCAAGGAGGTCGGTTTTCGCGACGGCGGTGCGCGCCAGCGCCGCAGCGAGCGCGACTTGGCCGCCATGCGCGCCGAGACGGGCATGGTGTTCCAGGGCTTCAACCTGTTCCCGCATCTGACGGCGGCCGGCAACATCATGCTCGGCCTCACCAAGGTACGCGGCAAGAGCAGCGCCGAGGCGCGCTCGATCGCCGAGCACTGGTTGGGTCGTGTCGGTCTCGCCCACAAGGCCGACAGCCTGCCCGCCGAGCTTTCCGGCGGCCAGCAGCAGCGTGTCGGCATCGCCCGCGCCGTCGCCATGGAGCCGAAGATCCTGCTGCTCGACGAGATCACCTCGGCCCTCGATCCGGAACTCGTCGGCGAGGTTCTGGCCGTGGTGAAAAGCCTCGCTGAGGACGGCATGACCATGGTGATGGTGACGCATGAGATGGCTTTCGCCCGCGACGCCTCAAGCCGCATCGTCTTCATGGCCGACGGCGGCGTCAGTGCCGTCGGGCCGCCGAAGGAGGTGCTTGCCGCGGAGACCACGAACGAGCGCCTGCGGACTTTTTTGGCGCGCTTCCGTGC
>NZ_RZSR01000530.1:0-4181 GCF_004023265.1 Mesorhizobium sp. M1A.F.Ca.IN.020.06.1.1 | reverse complement strand
CCTCGTCGACCCGCCCGACGGCACCAAGGAATTCGTCAACCGCCGCACCGATTTCACCGTCAACATTGCGCTGGTGCGCCACGGCGTGCCGGAAGTCGGCGTCGTGTTCGCGCCTTGCACAGGACGTTTCTTCTCCGGTCGGGCGGGGACGGCGGAAGCGATCGACGTTGACGGCGACTATCGTATCGCCGGCCGTCGGCCAATCACCGTGCGGGCAGGCGGCACGCCGCTCGCCGTCGTCGCCAGCCGCTCGCACAACACGCCGGAAACCGAAGCCTTCATCCGCGATCTCGGCGCCACCGAAATCGTCTCGATAGGCTCGTCGCTGAAATTCTGCCTGCTCGCCGCCGCCGAGGCTGACGTTTATCCGCGCTTCGGCCGCACCATGGAGTGGGACACGGCCGCTGGCGATGCGGTGCTGCGCGCCGCCGGCGGCATGACCCGCACGCTGGACGGCCAGCCGCTCGTCTACGGCAAACGCAACCAGGCCACTGACACGGATTTCGCCAACCCGTATTTCATTGCGACGGGGAAGGGCGTGGAGGTTTAATCTCCCGCTCAAGGGCCGAGATTAGGCAGCCGCGACCTGCGCCGAGTTGGAGCCGATATAATTGCGGATCGTCTCGACGATCTTGTCTTGGTCGGCTTCGCTGAGATAGGCGTGCATCGGCAGACAGAGGATCTGCTTCGGCAGCTTCTCCGAAACCGCAAGACCGGTCGGCGTACGCGGATAATCGCGGTAGGCGATTTGTTCGTGCAGCGGCTTCACGTAATAGATGACCGACGGGATGCCTTGTTCGCCGAGATGGGCCTTCAACCCGTCGCGTTTCGGCGTCTCGATGGCATATTGCGCCCAGGCCGAGCGGCCGTGGCCGAGATTGCGTGATGCCTTGACGATGTCGCCAAGCCCATTGGCGTAACGGTCGGCGACCGCCTGGCGGGCCACCATCTCCTCCTCGAGGATGGCGAGCTTCTCGATCAGGATCGCCGCCTGCAGCGTGTCGAGGCGGGAATTGATGCCGACGCGGATGTTGTCGTACTGCGTCTCGCCCTTGCCGTGGAAGGCGAAGGAGCGCAGCTTGTCGGCGAGCGCAGCATCGTTGGTGAACATCGCGCCGCCATCGCCGTAGCAGCCGAGCGGCTTGGCCGGATAGAAGCTGGTCGAGCCGACATGGCCGAAGGCGCCGCACATCGTGCCGTCGGCCGAGCCGCCCATCGACTGGGCGGCGTCCTCGATCACCAGCAGGCTCTCGCGCTTTGCGATCGCCATGATCGCCTCGTAGTCGGCGGCAAGTCCGAACAGGTCGACCGGGATGATCGCCTTCGGCTTCAGCCTTCCTTGCTTCTTGATCATGTCGATCGCCGCCTCGAGGCTGGCGATATCGATGTTGTAGGTGTCGGGATCGACGTCGACGAAGACAGGCTCGGCCTTGGCGAGCGCCACCACTTCGGCCGTCGCGGCGAAGGTGAAGCTTGGCACGAACACGGCATCGCCCGGACCGATGCCGGCCGCAAACAGCGGCAGAAGCAGCGCATCGGTGCCGTTGGCGCAGGCCACCACATGCTTGACGCCGATGTAAGCCGCGAGCTTGTTCTCGAATTCTGCGACTTGCGGGCCGAGGATGTAACGGCCGTCTTCGACCACCGTGTCGATCGCGGCCTTCAGCCGGTCGCGGATTCGTTCGCGCTGCGCGCCAAGATCGATGAACTGCATGTCGGCCTCAGAAGCTGCCAGTAAACCGGCCCGCTGGTACCAGACTTGCCACGGCTGAAAAAGCCGCCCATGGCCAGGGCGAATTGCGCAAGTGTCGCAGCCTGTTACCGTTTTTTGCCTGCGCATTGCCAGAAGAAGCCGGAAATCCGGGCTTCCAAGCGTATTCGAAGCGGCTCTTGTCGCGCTGTTCCGGCCCTTCGAAACATAAAGTGATCGCTCGGGCACGGATCGCCGGCGGGACCGGTCAGCCGATCAGGCGATTTCGTGCCGCCATGGCGGGTTGGCGCCGGCCCGAGATACCGTCACGGCGGCCGCCTTGGCGCCAAGCTCCAGCGCGCTGCGGATGGCTTCCTCCGAGAGGCCGCCGATCGCTGCTTTGGTGAGCAGACCCTGCTCGTGCAGCGAGGCAAGGATGCCGGCATTGAAGGTGTCGCCCGCGCCGACGGTGTCGACCACCTTCACTTTCCGCGGCACCACCGTGACCTTGTGCTCCCTGCTGTAGCCGACGGCGCCTTCGCTGCCATGGGTGACGACGATCAGGCTGGGACCGCGGTCAAGCCAGTTGCGCACGACCTCCTCGTGCGAGCCCGCTTCGTCGAACCAGTTGAGGTCTTCGTCCGACAGTTTGACGATGTCGGCCATCGCCATCATCTTGCGGATGCGCCTCAGATGCTTGGCGTTGTCCGGAATGAAGTTCGGCCGGATGTTGGGGTCGAGCATCATCACCCGGCTGTTGTGCTCGCGCCGCATGAACTCCTCATAGGCCGATCCCGCCGGTTCCGAGATCAGGCTGATCCCGCCGAACAGCATCGCCTCGATCTCGGCGCCGAGCTTCGGCAGGTCCTCGATGGCGAGCATGCGCCCGGCGGTGTTCTCGTCGTAGAACGTATAGCTCGCCTGGCCATCGGTGAGCCGCACGAAGGCGAGCGTGGTCGGCTTGGGCGAGGTGTGCGCATAGGTCGAGCTCACCTTGCTGGCTCCCAGCGCCTCGCGGAGCTGGCCGCCGAACAGGTCGGAGGAGAGACCTGAGAAGAAGCCTGCCGGAGCGCCCAGCCGTCCGAGCGCGACCGCCGTGTTGAACACCGCTCCGCCGACATAAGGCGCGAAGGCCGCTTCGCCTTCCGCTGTCGTGCGCGGCAGCATGTCGATCAGGGCTTCGCCACAGCAGAGGATCATTGTGTCTCGGTTTCCGGCGGATGGATCACGCCCTTACGGATGATGATGTTGGCATAAAGCCTGGGTTCGCTGGTCGCGACGATCGCATGCGCGGCCTTGACGCGTGCATAGAAGTCGGCCCCCGCCAGCGCAATCACCTTGTGCCCCGGCGCGCGTTTGGCGCAGACCGCTTCCATCTCGTGATGCACGGGATCGGCGAGCGCCGGATCGCCTTTGACCGAGGCGCGGAACAGGGCCTCCGGCACCGCCGCATCCACCGGCAGCACGCTCAAAACGGCGTCCAGCACCGGAATGACGGCATGGCCGTCGGCGCGGATCAGCCTGCGCGCCTGTTCCTCGGCCGGATAATTGCCGTCGACGATGGCGATCTCGTCGCCATGGCCCATGGCCCTGAGCGTCGCCAGAAGCTGCGGGCCGAGCAGCGACGGAATGCCGATCAGCATGGTCAGGCGCTCCTGGAAATCGTCGTCGGTCCGATCAGGAAGCGTTCGGAAAGCGGCAGGCTGGCGCCGCCAAGCGCCCGCGCATGGATGCCGACTGTTCCTTCGCGTACGACCGGCAGCTTCAGCCCCTCGGCGTCGATACCGCTGATCGCGTCCGTCACCGCATCGACAAGCCTCCGCCGCACGTCGAGGGGCATCCAGCCGTCGATCACCGCGGCCTCGAAATCGATGACCGACGAGGCGGCAACGATCGCATAGGCCAGCGCTTGTGCAGCACTTGCGATCCAGTCGTCGAGCTCGGCGCCGATCTCGCCCCATTCCTGCGGCGAGGTCCACAGATAGGAGCCGTCGATGCCCTTGGCGCTCAGCGCCTTTTCCAGCATGGCGATCGAGGCGACATCGATAAGCTGTGTCGGCTTGCCGTCCGGCCCGGGCACCGGCATCGAACCCAGGGCGCCGGCATTGCCGGTCGGCCCGCCGAACAGGCGGCCGTTGAGCACGATGCCGCCGCCGGCAAAGGCGCCGATATAGAAATAGACGAAGTCGCGCGCCGCGCCTGCCTGGCCGAAGACGAGCTCTGCCCCGCAAGCGGACGTGGCATCGTTCTGCAGATAGACCGGAAAGTCGCATTGGGACTGGATGTCGGCGCGGATGTCGCGATGGCGCCATTCATCCATGATCTCGCGCGGCGCGCCGGCTGTGTCGGCCCAGCTCCAAAGCTCGAACGGCATGGCGATCCCGAGCCCGGCGATGCGCTTGTCCTGCGCCGGTGTCAGCTCGCCGCGCATTTGTTTGATCCCAGCGCCGACGAACTCCACCGTCTCGCGCAGCGCCGAGCTGGTGCTGAT
>NZ_RZSR01000529.1:0-4181 GCF_004023265.1 Mesorhizobium sp. M1A.F.Ca.IN.020.06.1.1 | reverse complement strand
GGGCAAGATGGTGTGCCCCAGCCGCTCGGCGGCGTCGACGTTCGGCTGATAGCTCAGATGGCCAACATAAAGGATGAGCGGAAACGCGTCCGAGACGGCTCGTTGCAGCGGCAGTAGCCGCGGCAGATCGTCCGCTCGCGGGATGCCGTTTGGCACGATGTGGACGGGGACTTGCGGCCGGACAAACGCCTCCAGCCGCTTACGGTCCCGTTGCGAGCACACCCAGATACGGTCGACGATGGCTGCCGCCTTTCTCTCGAGCGCCCTGAGGTCTGAGGAAAACGGCCGCCAACGCTTCTTGCGCGGCAACTGACCGGCGAGATCCGATTCGACATTGTGCATGTCCAGAACGAGTTGCCGGACCATCGGCCGCAACGGAGCGAGAAATCTGAACAGACCAACGCCTTCGACGACAATAGTATCCGGGCGAAAATCCGCCACGAGCGCCTTGAGCCGCGCCAGCGCCGGGAGCGGTATCCGGCTCTCGCCCTTGGCCCTCCAGCGGGCGAGCGAAGGCGCTCGCGGTTCGGACTTGTTGATGAGCTCAGTCACGCGAATGTCCGGCCCGGGAGGTTGGACGTCGCTGCTTCGCGGCAGGAGCGAGGCCAGGCAGACCGGGCCGAACGCGGCTGCCGCCATGGCGTTGCCGAAATTCCTGAGATCGGCGCCGGACCTCGGCGGAAACGGCGGGTCGTGGCATATGATCAGCGTGCGGCGCGAGGTCGCTGAATTGGGCATTGGCGACATCCTAGCCTCAGTCTCGGTCAGTCGCCCGATTCGGATCCTGGCCAGATATCGCATCGCCTTCCAACTGCGGCCCAGCTCCTTATGCACTCGGACCGCGCGCATCATGCCGCCAGCATCGGCGAACTTGCGGTGCCTGATCAACTGTCGGGCGATCCGCTGAGCTATCCAGGCCTTCCGCCACTGCAACGCCTCCCGTTCGACCCCGACGGCAGCCAGCCCGTTCAGTTCCAGCGCTATGGCAAGGAAGGTCCTGCGCGGTGCCGTGATGAAGCGGCGCGCCATACGTTCCTCGTCATGGTGGTAGAGCAGCACCGGGGTCTCGACGGTAACCACGTCGGCACGGGCCAGCACGGCGGTCCAGTAGCAGGTGTCCTCATCGAGGCCGATCGTTTCCGGAAAGCGGAGGTTTGCGGTCGCCCAGTCGGCGACCAGCGCGCTTCCCATCGCGATTGGCCACACTTCGTTGCGAAGGTAGCGCCGCACATTCTCTCGCCGGTCCGGGACGTAGCCCTGCGGTGCCTTGAGCTTGTCCGGCCGGCCTTTTGTGCGCCGTATGCTGGCCCCGACGGCAAGGCCGGCGAGAGGCCGGCCTGCCAGCGCCGCGCTCAGCCGCGACAGGCTGCCGGGCATCACCTCGTCGTCGGCATCGAGAAAGAATATGGATGTGCCGCTTGCCCGCTCGAGTCCGACATTGCGTGCGGCGCCCGCTTTGCGCAGTCGAACGCTCACCACCTCCAGAGGCAAGCCGTGACGTTGCGCGCTTTGCCTCGCCATCGCAGCTGTCTGGTCGTTCGACCCGTCGTCGATCACGAGAATCTCGCGGATGACCGCTCTGTCGGAAGCCAGACTGCCGAGTGCCGCTTCGATGGTTGCAGCCGCATTTCTTGCCGGGATAACGACGGTAATGTCAGCCGCCACAGGTGAGCCGCTCATTGCTGTTCGAAGAAGCCACGCTTGAGCAGGCGGTCATAGCAATGCTTGAGCACCGACACGGGGCGCAGCGAAAGACTGTCAAGATTGCCCACCACCTGAGGTTCGATGTCGAATGGCGACTGGCCTTCGATCCATTTGTAGGAGGAGCCGTCCTTCAGCACCGACGGGCAGCCCACGACATAACCGCCCAGCGCCTTCGCGTGACCCACCCGGCGCCAGCCGAAATGGAGGCTGGAAGAGATCACCGGTTCCCGCGTTCTTAGATAGACATGAAATCCGCTCGGCGATTTTGCTATTGGCGTGCCGTTCGCAATCGCCTTGTGACCGGACCGCCAGGCACGGTAGCCGGCGTCGTCATCGAAATCGAGAATCATCAGGTTCCCAAATCCGCCCAATATGCCGACATTGCCGGCAAAGTCGCCAAACCAGCGCGCGACGTCGCTGCGGCCCGGCGGCTTCTGCGCCAGTTGGAAGGTGATGGAGGTGAACGCCAGTTCCTTCAGGTCCTTGCGCAGCGTCCGCAGGTGCAACGGATCATACTCCATGGCCGCGAGGTCGAGATGCTTGCCGCCGGCACGAAGCGGCAGGCAGATATAGCCGCGCTCGAACAGCCTTACGGTATAGTCGGTCAGTGCCCCAGCCTGCATCCGCCCAAATGTTCCGGGATCGAGACGTTCCCGACAATCTGTTGGGCCGAACGGTCCGTTCGTCAAGCGCCGGCGCCTTCGCCGCGACTGCCAGCACTGTCGTCAGACATTCTTGATCGACTTCCAGTGACTTAGCCGTTCTGCGATCAACTCCACGCGCCGCTGATTGTCGTTCCCGTCCAGGATGGTTAAGTCCTGCGGATCGGCGCGCAGATAGACGCCGGACGTTCGCGCATTCACCTCCGGATTCGTGTCCGAACGTGTCGTGAAATATCCGGACGCGCGCTCGGCGGATTCCAGCCGGATCTCGCCTGTCCCGTGCAGCTGCGGCGCGTTCGCGTCCAACGGCCGTTCCCCGTTCCAATAGTAGAAGATGCCCGAAGACTCTCCTTTCTCCTTCGACGCCTCGCTCCAGTATCTGGCCGACAGGCTGCCATTCTCTTGCCATGAGCGGCCGTTCAGCTCCAGCGCGCCGTTGCGGTCCCGCGAGATCCTCAGCAGACTGACCGCGGAAGGCTCCCTTGCTGTGCGCTCTGACAGGGAGAACTGCCACCAAAACCCCTCTATGCGGGCGACTCGCCCCTCATTTTCGATGGCATTTCGCAGTTTTTGATTGATTGCTCTGGTCTCCGCGGCGGTCGCTGCCTCGCCGTAGCGTACCGACGTCAGGCCGAGCAGATCGCTGGGAAGCTTGGCACCATTCGCGTGCAGGATGAAGGTCCGGCGCATGCCGAGAACCCCGCCGAACAGGCCGGCCTCGAAAACCACATTGTCTCGCGGAGAAGCCTGGGCGGGAATAGTGGTGGTCGATTCCGGCTGGCTCGCGCTCGTCCAGTCGTCCTGGGCGAACACGAAAGCGGCGAAGTCGACCTCGCGCGTCAGCTCCAGGAGACGCCCCAGCGTTGTCGTCCCGGGATTGAAGGATGTCGTCCAGGGTTCGACATTGGCAATATCTTCAAGGCCACGCTGCAGCGCCTGCAACAGCTTCTTCTGTTTTCCTGACGAGCCCAGGAAGATTCGCGGTTTGGCCATTCGTCTCTCTCCGGCGCAATAGACTCCTCACAGCGTAGGCGGTTGTCCTATCTCATTGCAACGACCGCATTACCATGGCACGCCTCCAGCTACACCTCCGCGCGGTGCTGGAAGAACTGCAGGAAGAGCTCGCGCTCGGTGGTGATGCTCGGGGACCTGTTCTCGCATGAGCCATAATCGAAATCGATTTTCGGGAAGGATCATCCGCCAACGAGCAACAGGCCGCCCCATTCCGGCCTTTTCGCTGTGCAATATGCCTGTGATAACGCCTCTTTGCCCGTGGCAACATTTCCGGTTGAGCCACCGGCGATAGGGCGATAGATTATGCTGCAGTGCACAATGAACCCGGTAGGGCCGAACGTCGGCTCATGCCGGCTATCAGACACTGAACCGCGCTAACTGTTGTTTACGCAATTCCCGACGAAAGACAGTCACACACTTTTCCTGGAATTGCTCCAAGGCTGAACGGACGAAAAATCCGGCATGAAGATTCCAAAATCCATTCTGCTCGATCCGGAGGCAAACAAGGCCTATGGCGCCTTTGCCGTCGCGGTTTCCGTTCTTGCCTTTGCCTATTCCAGCAATTTCGGTCAGGTCCTGATCCTCGCCTATTACGCGGTCTGGCTGCCGCTGTTCTTCGTCGACTACCGACGTTTCACCTGGAAGCTCTCAAACGCTTGGCTGCCGATACTCTTCGCGACCTATGTCTGCCTGTCGGTCTTCTGGTCGCAGGCCGCCGGCATCAGCGCGCGTGCGGCGGTGCAATATTCCTCGCATATCGTCTGTGCCTATATCGCGGCCCGCACCATCAGCGTGCGGACG
>NZ_RZSR01000528.1:0-4185 GCF_004023265.1 Mesorhizobium sp. M1A.F.Ca.IN.020.06.1.1 | reverse complement strand
ATCTCGGCGCGCGCATCGCCGTCGATGACGCGACCTGGGCGCGCGGACGCGGCTGGACGCTGTGGAAGGCGCTCATCACCGTTGCCGGTCACGACGCCAACCAGGCCGAGGTCGGGAGGCAGCGCCGGGTGATCGACGAAGTGCTCGCCGATCATCGCAAATGGGGATGACGGCGCCGAGCAGGCGCCCTCACCGGTCGAGTATCCATGCAGTGGCAAGTCGCTTCGCAGGCCGCCGTACAAAGCTTTCCGTGCCGTAATAGGCAACGATCGCGACCGCGATGACCGCCCAGATCGCGACGCCGAGCCATTGCTGCTGGATATAGTCGCCGTCGACGAACACCTTGGCGAGGAAGCGTACGCTGTTCTGGTGTGAGACATGCATCAGGATGGCCAGCAATACGCTGCCCGTGTTCTGGTAAAGCCAGGTGAAGACGATCCCGGCCAGCACGACGTTGATCGTGCTGTAGAGGCTGAGATCGCCGAGCAGGCCGAGCGGCAAGTGCCAGATTGCCCATATCACGCCGAGGATCAGGCTGCCGGCGAGCGCGGGGCGACGGCCAAGAAGATGCGGGGTCGCGAAGCCGCGCCAGCCGGGTTCCTCGCCCAGCGGACCGCTGAACACGGCATAGAGCGCGATCATGGGCGCCACCTCGGAGAAGGTAGGAATGTTCCCCCACGACGGCTCCGCCGAACCGAGGAACGGATTGATCAGGATCGAGGCGAGCTGTGTCCCGAACGGCAGGCCGACCGCCACCAGATACCAGATCGGGCGAACGCGCCATTTCACCATCGAGGCGAGGATGGTCTTCACCGCGCCCCAGCCGCCGGCGAGTGCCGCGACGGTGAAGCCCGAGATTGCCGGTCCGAAGGTGAACCAGGGAATGCTCTCGCCATGCGACAGATAGAAGGGAATGAACGCCAGCCATGTCAGGCCGAGCGCCAGCGAAAAGAAGATGGTCAACTGGTGCCCGCGCACCTCGCCCAGGAAGGAGCTCATAACGGTCCTCTCATCGGGCCATTGTTGCGAGTGGTCGCCTGCCCGAGAGGTCGACGCTTCGGGAAAAAGCCAGCCGAGCCGCTCGGCGGTCTGCGCCGGTTCACCCGGTCAACGTGCCGGTATTTGGCGCCGGCGCGGCCGAAAAATCCCGAACGGTTTCTGAGAATTTTCCGATATTGCCGCCTCGGCGGCAGCGGCAGATGTTGCCTGCCATCACTGTCAGGACAGATTTTGGGTCACGGACGGCAATCTTGATTTCGCCGCCCAACAGGTGAAAAGCTCGACGTATGGAATGGCGCGACGAGGGAATCATTCTCGGCACCCGCAGGCATGGCGAAACCAGCGCCATCCTCGAGGTGATGACGCGCGCCCATGGCCGGCATCTCGGCCTGGTGCGGGGCGGCCGCTCGCGCAAGCAGCAGCCGGTGCTGCAGCCCGGCAATCGCGTCGATCTTTTGTGGCGGGCGCGTCTCGACGAGCATCTCGGCATCTTCCAGGCCGAGGCGATCGAGATGAACGCCGCCCGGCTGATGGACAGCGCAGTCGCCGTCTACGGCCTGCAGACCATGGCCGCGCATCTCAGGCTTCTGCCCGAACGCGATGCCCATGGCGGCCTCTACGAGGCTCTTGCGGTGATGATCTCCCATCTGGGCGATGCCGATGCCGCGGGCGAGTTGGTGGCGCGCTTCGAATTGCTGATCCTGGATGAACTCGGCTTCGGCCTCGACCTCAGCCAGTGCGCGGCGACCGGATCACGGCAGGATCTCGCCTATGTCTCGCCGAAATCCGGACGCGCCGTCTCGCGCGCCGCGGGCGCGGCTTGGCACGACAAGATGCTGGCGCTGCCGGCCTTCCTGCAGCGCGGCACCGGCGTGCGCGCCGATGCCGCGGCGCTCGAGGACGCCTTCCGGCTGACCGGCTTCTTCTTCACCCGCCACGTTTATGAGCCGCGCGGCATCGAGCCGCCCGACGCCCGCGCTGGATTCCTCGCGGCGCTGCGCCGGCATCAGGTGGCGGTGAAGGTGATTGCCGCGAATGAGGCGAGGATCTAATCGGCTCGCCGTCGCTCCAGAAAATCGTCGAGGATGGGACGCTGGCCTTTCAGGATCTTGAGACCGGCGTCTGGGAGCGAGAACCAGCCGGCTTTGTCCACTTCGGGAAATTCCTTCATGGCTCCCGACCTTGGCGGCCATTCCATGGTGAACATGTTGCTCCTGACGGCATCCACATCGATGTCCGCTTCGACGCTCCAGGCGATCACGATTTTACCGCCCGGCTGCTTGTAGCTGCCGACTGGCTGGAAATCGCCGTCGATCGCGACGCCTAGCTCCTCCTCGGCCTCACGCCGAGCGGCCACGAGATCGTCCTCGCCATCGTCGATCAGCCCCTTCGGGATCGACCAGGCCCCTTCATCTTTCCTTGCCCAGAACGGTCCGCCGGGATGGACCAGCAGGAACTCGAACACACCGGCGGTTTGCTTGAAGATCAGCAGGCCCGCGCTTCGTTGCGGCATCGGTCATCCTCTTGTTAATTCCCGCTAGCGTTCGAGGATAGCACGAGTGGTCCGCGGCGAGCGGCCGGCAATTTGCGGCCCGAGCCTCAGCCGCTTCGACGTATCGCCGTTGGATAAAGCCTGCGGTCGCTGGCAATCGGCGCCGAAACATGCTCGATCTTGCAGGCCGGCAGGGCGCTGATTGGGTAGCCGTCTCATCGCCGCATTTGTCGGCCACGACTGGCACGGTTTTGAGGGGAAACCGCCATGTTTTTCGGCCTGATCGCCATTGCCGCCGTCATCGCTCTATTCGTCATCATTTCACGCCAGCAAACGCGCCTCGGACTGATCGAGCGCGAGCTTGGCGCGCTGCGCAGCTTGGTGCTTTCGGGCATCCCGCAGCCCGCGCCCCGGCCTGGCGAGGTCGCGGAAGCTGCTGCAGGCGAAGGTCCCGCCGTGATTGCCGCAGCGGTCACGTCGCCGGCAGGTGAAGCAGCCCCGCAGGCCACAGCCGCCGCGACGCCCGACGAGCCAAAAGCCGAAGCGCCAGCCCAAGCGGGCGAGGGGACTCCGTCCGAACCCGCCGGAGAGGGACAATTGACGCAACCTGCCGCGCCGGCCGAAGCGGCAGTACCTGCAAGGGCCGCCCGCGATGTCGAGACGGCCCTCGGCACGCGTTGGGCGGTCTGGGTCGGCGGCATCGCGCTGGCGCTGGGTGGCCTGTTCCTGATCCGCTACACGATCGAGGCCGGCATTTTCGGCCCCGGCGTGCGACTGACCATGGCCGGCGTTCTCGGTCTTGTGCTGCTTGCCGGCGCCGAGTTCATCCGCCGCACCGGCTTCCGGGTGCCGGTGCAGGGAGCTGCCGGCGCCTACATCCCGGCGATTCTGACGGGCGCCGGCGCCTTCATCCTGTTCGGCACCGTCTATGCAGCCTATGGCATCTACGGCTTTATCGGCCCCGCGCTCGCCTTCACGCTGCTCGGCGCGATCGGCGTCGCCACCATTGCCGTCTCGCTGGTCCACGGCCTGGCGCTGGCCGGCATCGGCCTCGTCGGTGCCATGGTGACGCCGGCCCTCGTCGCCTCGGAGGCGCCGAACCCGTGGGCGCTGTTCGTCTACCTGGCGATCGTGCTTGCCGCCACGGCGGCTATCGCCCGCATCCGCGATTGGAAGGCGCTTGTCGCGGCAGCCTTCGCCGGCACCGGCATCTGGACCATCGTCTACATGACCAATGCACCGGAGGTGAATCTCTCGACGGTGCTGTTCATCAGCCTGGCCTCGCTTGCCGTGCTCGGCTTCGTCTGGCTAGCCGATTTCTTGACTGCTGGCCGCGACGACGCGGAGCCCTGCTTCGACTGGCCATCAATCGCGCCCGGCTTCTTCGTTGCGCTGACCGCGCTCGGGCTGTCGGTCGATCCGGTGTTTGCCAAGGCGGGTTATGCCTCGCACGGCGCGGTGCTGCTCGCCGCGCTGCTGGCAGTGGCGCTCTACCGGCCGCGCGCCTTGCCGCTCCTCTTCGCCGCCGGCCTGGCGACCGCGCTGATCTATCTCGGCATCATCCCGCCCGCCACCATCGGCGCCGATGCGCTGGATGTCGGCCTGGGCGCCGAGCCGCTGGCCGCATCCGACACGCTGACCTTCCGCCTCGGCATCGCGCTTGCCCTGGTCTTCGTCGCAGCCGGGTTCTGGGC
>NZ_RZSR01000527.1:0-4185 GCF_004023265.1 Mesorhizobium sp. M1A.F.Ca.IN.020.06.1.1 | reverse complement strand
ATTCCCGGCCCGGTGCTGCGCCTACGGCAAGGCCGGCCGGTGCGGATCACTGTAGAGAACGGGTTGGCCGAGGACACCACCGTTCACTGGCACGGCATCCGCTTACCAAACGCCATGGACGGGGTGCCCGGGATGACCCAGCCCCCGATCGCGCCGGGATCAAATTTCACTTATGAGTTCACGCCGCCGGATGCCGGCACTTTCTGGTATCATCCGCATGCCGACAGCCTGGTGCAGCTCGGTCGAGGCCTTGCGGGCGCGCTCATTGTCGAGGAGGCAGAGCTTGTCGAATTCGACCGCGATCTGATCTGGCTGCTGCAGGACTGGCGGCTAGCCGCCGATGGCCAGATCTCCGGTGGCTTCGGCAGCGCGATGGATGCCACGATGTCAGGTCGGATCGGCAACCTCGTCACCATCAATGGCTCGGCACCGGCCGATCACGGTGTGCGCGCTGGCGAGCGCATCCGGCTGCGGCTCGCCAATGCCGCGCTTGCCCGCATGATGGCGCTGCGCTTTGAAGGCCACCGGCCGGTCATCCTGGCGATCGACGGCCAGCCGTGCGACCCGCACGAGCCGGACGACGGCCGCGTCGTGCTGGGGCCGGCGATGCGCGTCGACATGGCGCTGCACATGCAAGGCAAACCGGGTCGCCGGTATCGCGTAATCGACGAGTTCTACGACGGCCTTGCCTACACGCTGGCCACGCTTGCCTATGACAAGGCGCCACCGCTCAGGGTGCATCCCCTGGAGCGGCCCACTGCGCTACCGCGCAATCCCCTGCCGGAGCCTGATCTCGCCAAAGCCCTGCGACAGGAGATCGTTCTGCAAGGCGGCATGATGGGCGGCGGCAAGCTCGCGGGCGTCGGCGGGATGATGGGCATGTCTGGCATGAACATGGGCATGAACGGCACGGCTGCCTGGGCGATCAACGGCATGTCGATGACCGGCGACGGTCACGCCGGCATGGTACCGCAGTTCACGCTGCGACGAGGCGTCACCTGCCACCTGACGATTCGCAATCAGACGGCTTGGTGGCATCCGATGCACGTCCACGGGTTCAGCCTGTCGATCCTTGCCCGCAACGGCTCGCCGGTGTCGCACCGGCAATGGCAGGACACGGTGCTGCTCGCGCCGAAGGACACGGTCGAATGTGCCTTCGTAGCCGACAATCCCGGCGACTGGATGCTGCACTGCCATGTCGCCGACCACCAGATGGCAGGCCTGATGACCGTCTTCCGGGTGACCTGATCCTTCGCATAGCAATTTCAAAGGAGGACCGACTATGAAACTGCCTCATGCCCTCACCGCCATCGGCCTCGCGATCGCCATGCCGCTGCCGACCCTCGCCGCGACGATTGACGCGGTGATGTACAAGAACCCGCAATGCAGCTGCTGCGAGGCTTATGCCGACTATCTCGAACGAAACGGCTTCAAGGTAGACATCAAGCCGGTCAACAATCTTTCTCAGATCAGCAGCGATGCCGGCGTGCCCGCCGACCTCGAAGGCTGCCATACGATGATGGTCGACGGTTATGTGGTCGACGGTCTGGTGCCTGTCGAGATCGTCAAGAAGCTTCTGACCGAGCGACCTGCCATCGCGGGCATCACGCTGGCTGGCATGCCGGCTGGCGCGCCCGGCATGGGCGGCGAAAAGAGCGAGACCTGGACTATCTACGCCTTCACCAAGGACGGCAAGGCGCCGACCGTCTATGCGACAGAGTGAGGGAGCCATGACGTCTGCCAACCTTGTCATCGCGCTCGCGCTGCTGCTGGTTGCGGGGTCGGCGGCGGCCGGGCCGACGTCGGATTTTGTCGTTCCGGAAACGCCCACCACCTTACCCGCAATCAGCTTCACCGACGGCGCGGGCAAGCAGAAAACGCTCGAGGATTATTCCGGCAGACTAGTGCTGCTCAATATCTGGGCGACGTGGTGTGCCCCGTGCCGGAAGGAAATGCCGACGCTCGACCGCCTCGAGGCCACGCTCGGCGGGCCAGACTTCGAGGTCGTCGCGCTGTCGATGGACCGGAAGGGACCCGATGTCGTGAAGAAATTCTTCGCCGAGACCGGGGTCATGCATCTTGCCCTCAACATCGACAGCTCGGCCAAGGCGATGTTCACGCTCGGCGCGCCCGGTCTTCCGATGACCCTGCTGATCGATGGCAGCGGCAGGGAGATCGGCCGCCTGATTGGCCCGGCCGAATGGGACTCGCCCGAGATGACCGAGTTCATCCGCGGCCTTATCGCCGCGAACCGAGAAGGGAAATAACCGATGCTTTTGCGAACCAGAGCGTGCGGAGTTTTGTCGACCTGGAATGGATGGGGGCCGATGCTGCGCGGGCTTGTTGCCATAGCGGTGCTGGCTCCCAGCTTCATCCCTGGCGCGCGGGCGCATTCGTTGGACGAGGTCAATGAGCTGCTGAAGGACGACGAGAAGTACTTTCAGGCGATCGACAAGCCGGCCCCCGATTTCACGCTGCGCGCCGCCGATGGAGCCGTCGTGCGGCTCGCCGACCTGCGCGGCAAGGTGGTGGTGCTGCACTTTGTCTACACTTCGTGTCCCGACGTTTGCCCGCTCCATGCCGAGAAGCTCGCGGAGGTGCAGCAGATGGTGAACGCCACGCCGATGAAGGGCCAGGTCATTTTCGTGACTGTCACCACCGATCCGAAGCGGGACACGCCCGACGTGCTGCGCGCCTATGGGCCGGCGCATGGGCTCGATCCGGCCAACTGGCTGTTCCTGACCACGACGCAGGATCAATCCGACGACGCGACCGGCAAGCTTGCCGAAGCCTTCGGCCACAAATTCACGCTGACCGACGATGCCTACCAGATGCACGGCATCGTCACGCACGTGATCGACAAGGAGGGCCATTGGCGCGCGAATTTCCACGGCCTGAACTTCGCCCCGGTCAATCTGGTCACCATGATCAACGCGCTCACCAACAACCTTGAACGACCGCACACCGAGCCGGAGAAAGGCTGGCTGGCAAGATTGCGGAACCTGCTGTGACACAGGACCATTCAACGGACAAATTAAGAGGAAATCCATGTTCACCACGGCAAGACAGGCAAGCCGTCCTCGCGGCATCGTCCGCATGCTGCTCATTGCTGGCCTGGCGGGATGGTTCCTGCTCGATTCCGGCGCTCGGGAACCGGCGATTGCGGCGGGCGAAATGTCCCATGACGAGCTCGATCAGCGGATACACGACTATATCCTGGCCCATCCGGAGGTTCTCGTGCAGGCACTGCAGAGTCTGGACCAGCGCCAGCGCCAAGCGCAGGCCGCCCAAGTAAAGCAGGTGGTCAAGGCGCGGGCGGACGACCTCTTCCGCGACAAACGAAGCCCGGTTGGCGGCAATGCTGAGGGCAATGTCACCCTTGTCGAATTCTTCGACTATAATTGCCCCTATTGCAGGATGATGGCGCCGATCATGGATCAGGCCGTTGCAGGCGATCCGCAACTCAGGATCGTCTACAAGGAGTTTCCCATCCTTGGCCCGGATTCGGTATTCGCGGCGAAAGCCGCGCTGGCAGCCGATAAGCAAGGCAAATACGCCGCGTTTCACAAAGCGCTTTACGGCTCTAGGACGAGAGTGACGGAGGCAGCCGTGCTCAAGATCGCCGCCGATGCTGGCCTCGATGTCGACCGCATGAAGACCGACATGCAGCAGCCCGATATCCAGGCGTCGATCGACCGCAACACTGAATTGGCGCAGGCGCTAGGGATCACCGGCACGCCAGGCTTCGTCGTAGGCGATCAGATATTTCCTGGAGCGACCGACCTAGCGACGCTGAAGAAACTGCTCGAACAGGCCAGGACACGAAAATGAACGCGACCCCAACTCGGCGAAAGATCGTTTTGGGCGTCATCGCCGCCACGGCAATGCCTAGACTGCCGGGATTCAAGGCTGCGGCACAGGCCCAGGACGACGCCGGCCTGGCAAGTCGTTTCCAGGATCTTAGCCAGAACGGCAACGCCACCTGCTCCCCCAAATTCACGGCGTCGATCGCGACCATGCCGCCGATGTCGCGGATCAAGGGCTCGTGCTGCAGCCCGATGGAGATGAAACGCTATACCGAGCAGGTAAAGGGCTTGGTGAAATACCGCGTCATCGCGATGATCCCGCAGGACCCATACGACATTCCGGCCGTCACCGCGCAGCAAATGATCCACTACTATGATC
>NZ_RZSR01000526.1:0-4201 GCF_004023265.1 Mesorhizobium sp. M1A.F.Ca.IN.020.06.1.1 | reverse complement strand
ATTCAGGGCAGCGCTCGTCCCATTGCCGATAGCGGTGGCACCTGCGCCGTTTGCAACCGTGTTGACGCCAAAAGCCGATGAGCCATCCCCATTGGCATGGGCATTTCCGCCGACCGCAAGGGCATTGGTGCCGGTGGCGTTCGCAAAGACACCCATGCCTATCGCATTGAGACCATTGGCAGAATTTGCGTAGCCGATGATGATGGAGCCATCGCCGATTGTACTGTTTGCGTCGCCTATCGCCAAGGCGTTCTGGCCATTGGCAACGGTGCCAGAGCCAATTGCGGTTGAGCTGGCGCCGGCGCTACTGCCGCAGCCGATAGCGGTGCTGCCTGCAGTCGCAGCACTGGGATTGGTGCAGTTTGCGGGATTGCTGACAACCCCATTGCCCATGGCAACCTGCGCGAACGCCGCTTGCGGTATCATGATCCCGGCGACGGCGACCAGGGCGCCGGCCGCCCCGCCGGCGCTGAGCATCCCATGCCCCAACCGGTCGCGCTTCAGGCCGAGCACGCGATGCGCGTTGCGCAGCGCGGCCATCAAGCGGCGGCGCAGCGAGCGGCTGTCGGCAGCGCCGGGTACCCAGTTTCCAGCGAAACGCGCCGATGCGCGCCGGGTGTTTCGTGCTTGCCCGAGGTTCATTGCGAGAGTGCCTCCTTTGGTCGGTCGCGCTCGATCACGACAGGTTCCGCCGACCCTGCCGCCGAAGCGTGTCTGCTCAAAAATGGGATGACGATATCGGCGCCGCGCGCCAGAAGCGCATGGCCCTGCTTTTCACCGATCGCCTCGACGCGATCGAGCGTGTTTTCAAGCCAGGAGTCCCCCTCCTCCGGCACGGCCTGCAGCGCTCGCGTGACCCGCTCCTGCGGAATCAGCCTGCCGAGATAGGATCGCACAGCCGCCAGATGGGCAGCAGGCGCGTCGCCCGCGTGAACCACGGCGGTGAGGCCGTAGAGATAATGGGCAAGCAGCATGTCCTGCTTGGCCAGGGGCACGCCATCTCCATAGCGTTTCTCAAGCGTGCTGGATGCCGACACCAGCCAGTAGCCGATCTCCTCGGAAAGGCTGCGGCCGATGGCCGTATCGTCGCTCATGTCCCCTCAGCCCATCTCAGAATCCGCGACAGCCGAATTTGCTGCAGAAAGGCATGCTTTTCAGAATTCTGTATTCCAGCAGATTGCTGTGTATCTATAAATATTCACCAGCTCTTCGCGAGGTTAACACAGAATTACTTTAGATATTCCTTCTATAAGGCAGGCCGGAAATAAAGTTCACAGTAAATTAGCCTCGCCCTATCTTACTCACCCGGCCACGATCAAGCTGCCTTGCCCGCACCTGCAACGGGGTGACGTTGCGATACTTCTTCATCGTGGTGGTGAAGTGGCTTTGGCTCGAGAAGCCACTCAAATCGGCGATGTCCGTGATCGAGAGGCCCCCGTCGGCAAGTAGCTTCTCGGCATAGTCCAGACGAAGCTTGAGGACATACTGATGCGGCGATGCCCCGAACGTCGTAGAGAATGCCCGAGCGAAATGGTAGGGAGACAGATCGCACGCACCAGCCATCTCCGCGAGCGAAAGCTTTCGGGAAAAATTCTTGCTCAAGAATTGCAGCACCAGCCGAGTGTGACCGATCGACAGCCCGCCTTTGGCGTTGAGCAGCGGTCGCCTCTCGGTGGGAATGTCTGAAAACCAGGTCGAGAGATCATCACCGCGCTGCCATTCGGAGTCCCGATTCTCCGGCGTTGCCGCAATCTTGGACGATGCCTTGGGTTTCCCGGCCACAATGGTTCGTGATCGCATGCGGTATCGGCATTATTCAGTTTGCCCCCCGGCAACAACACGTCAAAGGCCACGATTTGAGGCGGTCGGTATTTCAGGAAATTGCGGTTCCGTGGGGAAAAACTTCTCTCACGAAAAATTTAGGTGTCGCTGATGTTACCTGGCAGTCCCCAGGTAAGATCTTATCGTCGTGAGGTAACATAGGGAACAGCCTCTGCATGATGGAGGGCGATGCAAATTCGCTCGGCGCGGCGGACGGGAAATCCGGTTGAAGCTCCTTGCCCGAGACGGCGACCACGCGCTGCGGTCGGGATAGGCGTCCGTGGTCCCGTACGAAAGCGGACGGCCTCCCGCTAACGCCCCCTTGCCAGACTCCCCAGGATGCCGCGCACTATCGCGCGGCCGACGGAAGAGCCCACCGAACGCACCACCGACTTGATCGCGGCTTCGGCCACTGTCTGACGGTTGGAGGACCGGCGGCCCGACCCTCCCAACACATCGTCGAAGCCCGGAATTGTCCAGCGCGAGCCGCCGGTGCCCGCCTGCTGCGCCTGCGCTTCGGCTTCCTGCGCCTCCCTGGTCTTCTTCTGCAGTATCTCGAAGGCCGAGTCGCGATCGACCGCTTGATCGTACTGCCCGGCGACCGGGCTCTCGGCAATGACCTTGCGGCGCTCGTCGGGTGTGATCGGCCCGAGCCGCGACGACGGCGGGCGAATCAATGTGCGCTGTACCATGGCCGGCACGCCCTTATCCTCCAGCATCGAGACCAGCGCCTCGCCGGTGGCGAGCTGGGTAATCGCGGTGGCGCAGTCGAAATCCGGGTTGGGCCGGAAGGTGTCGGCCGCCGTCCGCACCGCCTGCTGCTCGCGCGGCGTATAGGCGCGCAACGCGTGCTGCACGCGGTTGCCGAGCTGGGCCAAAACCTTTTCCGGAATGTCGAGCGGGTTCTGGGTGACGAAATAGACGCCGACACCCTTGGAGCGGATCAGCCGCACCACCTGCTCGACGCGATCAACCAGCACCTTCGGCGCGTCCTCGAACAAAAGATGCGCCTCGTCGAAGAAGAAGACCAGCTTCGGCCGCTCGAGATCGCCGACCTCGGGCAGTTCCTCAAACAGCTCCGACATCAGCCAGAGCAGGAAAGTTGCGTAGAGCCTGGGATTCATCATCAGCTTATCGGCGGCCAGAACGCTGATCGCGCCGCGGCCGTCGCGGGTGGTGCGCATCAAATCGGCGATGCGCAGCGCCGGCTCGCCGAAGAAGTTCGCGGCGCCCTGCTGCTCAAGCACCAGAAGCGTGCGCTGGATGGCGCCGACGGAAGGCTTGGTGACATTGCCGTAGCGTGCGCTGAGCTCGTCGGCTCGCTCGGCGATGTTGGCGAGCAGCGCCTGCAGATCTTTGAGATCAAGCAGCAGCAGGCCCTCTTCGTCAGCGATGCGGAAGGCGATGTTCATGACACCTTCCTGCGCTTCGGTGAGGTTCATCAGCCGCGACAAAAGCAGCGGCCCCATTTCCGAGATGGTGGCACGGATCGGGTGACCCTGCTCGCCGAACAGATCCCAGAAGATGACCGGGTATTCCTGAAACTGATAGGGATCGAGCTTCACCTGCTCTGCACGCTTGACCAGGAAATCCTTGGCCTCGCCCATCATGGCGATGCCGGAAAGGTCGCCCTTGATGTCGGCGCAGAAGACCGGGACGCCGGCATTTGAAAAGCCCTCGGCCAAGACCTGCAGGCTGACCGTCTTGCCGGTGCCTGTGGCGCCGGTAATCAGGCCGTGGCGGTTGCCGTAGCGCAGCAGGAGTTCCTCGGCGCGCTGGTAGGAATCATCAGGCTTGCGGCTGGCGCCGATGAAGATGCTGGTGTGGTCAGCCATATGTCCGGTCTCCGCAATCTCTTCCGCCAAAAACGCCCGGTCTCATGGAGGATAATAACGCGATCGGCGGGCGACAATGCCCACCATCAAATTTGGCGCTATTCGAATTTGACCCTGGCAGCGAAACCACCTTACTTAGCTTGCGGATTTTGCGCATGATTGGCAATCGGTTAGCGGCTGCCGGAACAACCGCGACGGATGTCGCATTGTGATATGCGGCGGGGGACCATAGACTGGTGGCTGATGCGGCCGAGAGACGAGGAGTGCGATGGGCGCCGGCGCCTTGACTAGGGATGTCGACCTTCCAGACCCGGACGCCAAGCGCTGGCTGGCGCTGGCGGAAAAAGCGCTTGCCGGCGGCGCTTTCGAACAGAAGCTTGTTTCGCACACCGATGACGGCATCCGCATCGAGCCGCTCAGCGAGCGTTCGACGACAGCCGAGCCGCTGGTGCGCACCAATCCGAAGTCGCCATGGATCGTCAGCCAGCGCATCGACGATCCCGATATCGCCCGCGCCAGCGCCCAGGCGCTGCAGGACATCGCTG
>NZ_RZSR01000525.1:0-4203 GCF_004023265.1 Mesorhizobium sp. M1A.F.Ca.IN.020.06.1.1 | reverse complement strand
CCGGAGCGCACCGCGTTCCGGGCCTTTTGTCGCTCAGCGGTCGCCGAGCCGGATAATCTCGTGGAACTCCTCACGTCGGCCAGGCTCGTCGGCAGCGACGATCAGCGCCAGTTGCTGCTCGTCGAAAATCTTGAACCACTCGTCCCATTCGACCAGCTCGTAGCCGCCGGCGTTGGGAGGCCGCTCCGGGCGGTCGCCGTCCTCATAGGCGTTCTGGCCAAAAACCAGGCGCAGCATGGGTTGCGTGCCGGCCTCGGGCGAAATGTCGACAATGGCCGGAAATCCGGCGCGCGCCGCCGCCCAGGAACGGATCGCATCGTGCTCGGTCAGGGTGATTGTACCGGCCATCGGCGTTCTCCTGTTTTGTGTTGAGAACGCCGGTCTCCCGGAGCTGTTCCAAGCCGTCGCTTAACCGCTTGTTTGTGCTTCCCGACTAGCATCTCCCCTTGGGTAACTTGGGGAAGTCACTGTCCGTTGGACACCGGTCTGCTCATAGCGCTGCTCAATCCGACGATAGCGCTGGCGCTCGGCGCTGCGTTCCTCGTGCTGTGGTTCTACCAGCGCCATCGTCCGTATCTGGCGGTGCTGGCGGCGAGCTACTGCCTGTCGGCGTCGGGTTTCCTGCTGCAATATTTCACGCTGCCGCTCGGCATCGTGGCGACCAAGCTGATCTCCAACATATGTTTCACGATAGCCGCCTGCTGCCTTTCCGGCGCGATCATCGCCCGCTACGGCCGGCGCGTGCCTTATTTCGGCATCGGGCTCATGGCCGGCGGCGGGCTCGCCGCCTTCGCATGGTTCATGTTCGTCGAGCCGGATCTTACCTGGCGCGTGCTCAGCATGAATTTCGGCTTCGGCGGCCTGAGCCTGCTCGTCGCCGCCGAGCTCAGGACAGTGCGCAACAATGGCCCTGAGAAAATCCTGGTCGCGCTGGCCCTGCTTTCCGCGCTGAATTTCACCGCCCGTACCCTGATCGTCGTCATCGCGCATGGACCGTTCCCAAGCTATGACGGCTTCTACGGCTCGTCCTACTGGACGACGGCGCTGCTCTCGCACGCGCTTTTGTCGCTTCTGATCGCGCTCTGCCTGTTCACGGCGGCCGCCCTCGACGTGCTGAAGGCACTGAAGGCCGAGACGCACACCGACCCGTTGTCCGGTCTTCTCAACCGCCGCGGCTTCGAAGACCGGGCAGCACTGCTGCTCGATCAATGCGCCAAGGCCGGGTTTCCCGTCGCGCTGGTGCTTGCCGACCTCGATCACTTCAAGGCGCTCAATGACCAGCACGGACATGAGGCAGGCGACCGAGTGATTGCCGACTTCGCTGCCAAGCTGCGCTTTGCCACGGGCGCGCGCGGGGCTGCGGGCCGCATCGGCGGCGAAGAGTTCGCCGTGCTCCTGCCGCTCAGCGATCTCGCCGCGGCGCGCCTTTTCGCCGAAGCGATCCGCACTTTCTATTCGGCCGGGGCCGTCGACGGCCTGCCGCCCGGCACCAGGGTGACAGCGAGCTTCGGCGTTGCGGCCCGCAGCGGCGCGGAAGGGCTGGCGCCGCTGATGCGGCGCGCCGACGAGGCGCTCTACAAGGCCAAGAGGAATGGCCGCGACAGCGTCCGCCTTTCCTACGAGCGCCCCGAAACCGCCTTCGTGCCCGAAGCGGTGAGCGTCGGCTGAAAATCGCAGGCTCCAGAGCACCTGACAACAGCCAACATCACTGCCCGAAGGCGACGGACGTTAACGTGTTTTTCGCCCGTCGATGGTTTTCTGCCCGGGGGGCTTCGAAGGGAACATGGGCAGCGCTGATTTCATCCTGGTGATCAATCTGCTCGTCGCCGGGCTGTTGGCCGCGGCCTTCGCGGCGATCGCCGTCCACGACGTCGGGCGTGTGTCGGCGCGCTGGCTGGCTTTCGGCTATTTGCTCGGCATGGCCTATTTTGCCATCGAGTTCAGTATCCCCGCTTTTGCCGATGCCCGGCTGCCGGTTGTCATGGCCTTCGCTGTCTTCCTCGGCGCAACCATCGCTTTCAACGGCGGGGTTGCCCACAAATATGGCGTGACGCCGCCCTGGGCGCCGATGCTGGTCTTCCTGGCCGTGGCCTCGGCCGCCGTCTATCTGGTGCAGGACCTGCCGCGATACTCGCTCACCCGCATGTTGGCCTATCAGCTTCCTTATGCGGCCATGCAGTGCACCGCGCTTGGCATCGTGCTGTCCTCCAGGCAGCGGCTCGAGCGGCTCGATCACCTCCTGATGCTCGTGCTCGCGGCGAGCGCCCTGCAGTTCGCATCAAAGCCTTTCATCGCCGGCGCGCTCGGCGGCTGGGGCGCCAATCCGCAATCCTATGTGCAGACGGGTTATGCGCTGGTGTCGCAGTCGCTTGGCACCGTGTTCGGTCTGGCGCTGGCGCTGCTCGCGCTCGCCATCCTGGTGCGCGACGTGCTGGCCGAGGCGATGTCGAAATCGGAGACGGACACGCTGTCGCGGCTCCTCAACCGCGGCGGTTTCGAACGCCATGCCGAGCTGGCGTTGCGGGATGCGGTGCGCCGGGGCGTACCGGTGGCGCTGGTCATCGCCGACCTCGACCACTTCAAGAGGATTAACGACAGCTACGGCCATGCCTGCGGCGATCGTGTCATCGAGACCTTCGCAGGCTTGCTGCGCGAGGCGGCGGCCTAGCATCACGTCGCCGGCCGCATCGGCGGCGAGGAATTCGCCATCATCCTGCCCGGTACCCATCTCGCTGCCGCGCGATTGTTCGCGGAAGGCGCGCGCAGCGCCTTTGGCGGCCTGCCGATCGAAGGCCTGCCCGCCGATCATCGCTGCAGCGCGAGCTTCGGCGTCGCCGAGCTTGCCGTGGATGAGGATTTTTCAGATCTGCTGCGGCGCGCCGACGAAGCGCTTTACGCAGCCAAGAATGCCGGCCGCGACTGCGTGCGCGTCTCGCTCGGGACCGCGCGCCAGCAGTTCACGGCGGCGGTCAGCGGCAGGGGCTGAGGTTGGGCATCTCGCCGTCGGAGAGGCCGTACATATAGGAACGGCCCTTGATGAAGACCGGCGGCTGGTAGCAGCCCGGGGCGCCGGCAGCGTCGGAATCGTAGATGACATCTGGCTGGCCGGCGCCGGTGAAGTTCGAGAGCTGCTTGGCGTGCCGGCCCTCGCCGACGATGATGCGCTTGTAGCCGGCGGCGCTGTCGATGACGAGATTGCCGAAGGAATCGGCATAGACGCGGTCGTGATGGCGCAGGCCGGCTTCGGCCGGCACAGCAATGGCGGTGGCAAGTGCAGCCAGCGTCGCGACCGCCAGGCCTGCCCGCACTGAATTCGAACGCATGTCGCTCTCCCTTGGACGGTGCGACCCTCGGGATCGCCCTGCAAACGTCGTGCGAATCGGAAATTAACCCTTTCTTAACCTTTGTTAAGGGGCAGACAGGCTTCAGGAGGGGAACTTAATGAACATGGTTAATTTCGGCGCCTTGGCTTCCACTCCGTCCATCGCCCCGTCCCGGCCCAGCCGACCCAGGCGAGCTTGATCTTGGCGCATTGCGTGGCTAGCGTGCCGCGCACGAAAGGGGCAGCACATGATGTTTGGCCGCGCGATTTGGGTGTCGCTCGTTGTTCCGCTGCTTCTTGCGGCTGCGGCCTGCGTGCCGCAGGACGGCGTGCCGAAGGCGGCGAATACTTTATCGCCAACAGTCTCGCCCGTTCCAAGCAGCCAACCCGTCGCTCCCGGGGCTGGAGCTGCCGCAACGCCCAAGACATCGACAACAGCTTCGCCACCCGCAACCAAAATCACCACCGACTTGACCATGCCGCGAGCCGGCGTCGGAACGGCCACCTACAGGTGCGGCGACGGCGGCATGATCACCATCCAAAATCTCGGCTCGTCGCTGCGCGTGCTCGGGCCGGATGGCTCGGCCGAAGTGTTTCCAGCGTCGCCCGCCAACCAGACCAGCCGCTATCAGGAAGCGGCGACGCATGACGCAATCGTGATCGACGGTCGCGAGGCGCTGGTGATGAAGAAGGGGTCCACGCCGCAGAGCTGCAAAAGATAACGGATTTATTGCACCGCAGCGACGTTGCGCCGGCTGCAGATCGGCCGCTAATCGATTGAAGCTGAATTTCCCCGTTTTGTCAGACTAAATGACGTTTCCAAAACGATTTTCCGGCTTTGACGCGGTGCAAAAAGCGCATTAGAAACCCGCTATCCGAGG
>NZ_RZSR01000524.1:0-4215 GCF_004023265.1 Mesorhizobium sp. M1A.F.Ca.IN.020.06.1.1 | reverse complement strand
GAGACAGTCTCAACACGACGGTCATGGCGCTCGGCGTCGCGGTCGGGAAGATCTTCATCTCGATCCTATCGGCCTATGCCATCGTGTTCTTTCGTTTCCCGCTGCGCATGACCTTCTTCTGGCTGATCTTCATCACTCTGATGCTGCCCGTCGAGGTCCGCATCCTGCCGACCTACAAGGTGATGGTCGACCTCGGCATGATCGACACCTATGCCGGTCTGATCATCCCGCTGATCGCCTCGGCCACGGCCACGCTGTTGTTCAGACAGTTCTTCATGACCATCCCGGGCGAGCTCATCGAGGCGGCGCGCGTCGATGGCGCCGGGCCGTGGCGCTTCTTCTTCGACATCCTCCTGCCGCTGTCGCGCACCAACATCGCGGCGCTGTTCGTCATCCTCTTCATCTATGGCTGGACGCAATATCTGTGGCCGCTGCTGGTCACCAACAGCAACGACATGAACACCATCGTCATTGCGCTGAAAAAGATGGTTTCCTTCGCCGACGCCGATACCCAGTGGCACCTTGTGATGGTCACTGCGATGCTGGCCATCGTGCCGCCGATCCTTGTCGTGGTGCTGATGCAGCGCTGGTTCGTGCGCGGCCTGGTCGAATCCGAGAAGTGAGGGGCGATGGCGACGGTTGATCTCAATGATGTGAGGAAGCTCTATGCCGGCGGCGTCGAGGCCGTGAAAGGCGTTTCCATCGCCATTCCGGACAAGCAGCTTTGCGTGCTGGTCGGTCCCTCCGGCTGCGGCAAATCGACGTTGCTCAGGATGATCGCCGGACTCGAGACCATCTCGTCCGGAACGGTTGCGATCGACGGCAAGATCGTCAATGCCGTCGGTCCGACCGAACGCGACATTGCCATGGTCTTCCAGAATTACGCGCTCTACCCGCATATGAAGGTCTACGACAACATGGCCTATGGCCTGCGTAATCGCGGCACGCCGAAAGCCGAGATCGACAGCAGAGTGCGTTCAACTGCCAAGGTGCTGGAATTGTCGGGACTGCTCGACCGGCGCCCTCGCGAGCTTTCCGGCGGCCAGCGACAGCGCGTCGCCATGGGCCGGGCGATCGTGCGCAATCCGAAAGTCTTCCTGTTCGACGAACCGCTCTCCAACCTCGACGCCAAGCTGCGCGGCCAGATGCGGGTCGAGATCAAGAGCCTGCAGCGCAGGCTCGGCGTCACTTCGGTCTATGTCACCCACGACCAGCTCGAGGCGATGACGCTAGCCGACATGCTTGTCGTCATGAATGCGGGGCTGGTCGAGCAGATCGGCGCTCCCCTCGACATTTACGAGAAGCCGGCCTCGACATTCGTCGCGTCCTTCATTGGCGCGCCGCCGATGAACCTGCTCTCACTGAGCACAGAAAGTTCTGCAACTGAGCTGGAAGGAAAGTTGCTTGTTCTTGCCCGGCCCGGCGGGCAGGCGGCAATGCTAGGCTTCAGGCCCGAGGACGCCGAACTCGTCGCCGATGCCGAGGACCGATCCGGGGCGCTGATGCTGCCCGCAACGGTCGAGGCCGTGGAGCCGGTCGGCGCGGAAACCTTCCTGCACTGCTCGGCTGCCGGCAATAATATCGTGGTACGGGTCGGCGGCCGCACGGCGGCAAAGCCCGGCGACAAGTTGCGCATCACCGCCACAGCCGAGAAGTTGCACTGGTTCGATCGGGGCGGCAGGCGCCTCGGCAGCGTAAGCCCCTCCTCTTGACTCAGCTTCAGGCAAACACATGCGCCTTGCCGGTCACCGTGAGGCGCACGATCTCGCCGACCTCCGGCACGTCCATGCCGGTCTTGCGCAGGACGAGCGGTGTGTTGCCGATCGCGGCCGCATCCGGCGGATCCGGGCTATTGAGCAGCCGCACGGCGATGGTGCAGACCGAGCCGGCGAATTCGGAGTCCGTCACCTCGCCGAACAGCATGTCCGGCGTCCCCGACATGCCTTCGCGGGAGGTTCGTTTAAGCACCACCTGCTCGGGCCTGAGCATGATACGGGCGACGTCGCGCCGCTCGGTGATGTCGACGGCGATGCGGCCGAGCGGCGATATGGCAAAGCCGTCGGCGATCTTGGCCGGCACGATGATGGCGTCGCCGAGGAACTCGGCAACCATCCTGTCCCTGGGCTGGAAGTAGAGCTCGCGCGGCGTGCCGACCTGCGAGAACAGGCCGTCGCGCATGACGGCCACCTGGCTGGCGAAGGACAGCGCCTCGGCCTGATCGTGGGTGACCAGGATGGTGGTGATGCCCGCATCCTCCAGAAGCTCGGCCACAGCCTTGCGCATCGAGGCCCGGAGGCCGGTGTCGAGCGCCGAGAACGGCTCGTCGAGCAGCATCAGGCGGGGTTTCATCGCCATGGCACGGGCAAGCGCGACACGCTGCTGCTGGCCGCCGGAAAGCTCGTGCGGACGGCGCTTCAGGATCGCCTTGTCAAGCCCGACGATATAGGCGAGCTCGACAATGTGCTCGGCGCGCTTCTCGGCGCTTCGGGGCATGCCGAAGCCGATATTGTCGGCGATGGTGAGATGCGGGAAGAGGGCGCCGTCCTGCGCCACCACGCCGATGCCGCGGCGATGCGCCGGCACCGCCGCCCCGCCATTGGCGAGCAGCTTGCCGTCGAGCGCGATGCGGCCGCGGTCTGGCGCCTCGAAGCCGGCGATCAGCCTCAGCAAGGTGGTCTTGCCGCAGCCGGAGGGTCCGACGATCGCGGTGCGGCTGCCGCTTTCGACGGTGAGGTCGACGCCGGCAAGTGCTGCCACCGGGCCATAATGTTTTGCTACGTCGCGGAGCTCGAGGAAGCTCATCGGCCGGCCATCCGCTTTGACTGGACGTAGAGCACCCAGGTCATGGGCAGCGACATCGCCACCATGATCAAGGCGTAAGGGGCGGCCGAGGCGTAGTCGATCTCGCCGCTGTAGGACCAGAACGCCATCGCAAGGGTGCGGGTGCCGTTCGGCGCCAGCATCTGCGTGGCGGTCAATTCATTGGTGATGCCGAGTGCCACCATCGCCATCCCGGCCGCCGCGCCCGGCGCCGACAGCCGGATCGTGGTCGACCATAGCGCCCTGAGCGGCGGGCGGCCGAGGCTCGAAGCCGCGCGTTCGAGTTCCACCGGCGCCTGGGCGATCGAGGCGCGCAGGCTGACCAGCGCGCGCGGCAGGAACATCAGCGCATAGCCGAAAAGGATGGTGAAGAGCGTCTGATAGAGCGGCAAGGCGATGCGTACGGTGATGGTCACCAGCGCCAGCGCGACGACCACACCCGGCAGCGAGCCGACGATGTAGTTGCAGCTCTCGAGCAGGCGCTGCAAGCGGCCGGGCGCACGGATCGAGATCCAGGCCATGGGCATTGCGGCGACCGTGGCAAGCAGCGCGCCGGCGACGGCGAGGACCAGCGTCTGGCCGAGCGCCAGGCTGATCTCGTCCCAACGCCAGACGTCGGCGCCACCGGCAAGCAGCCAGCGGCCGACGGTCACAAAGGGCACGCCGAGCGTGAGCAGCGCAGTCCCGGCGGGCAGCAGCAAGCAAGGCAGCGTGGCGCGGCCGAGGGCGACACGCTGCTGCTGGCGCGCCGCCCCGGAGCCGACGCGGGCATAACGCTCCTCACCACGCACGATCACCTCCACGCCAAGCAGCACGAAGCAGCAGGCGACCAGCACGGCGGCGAGCATGTTCGCCGCCGCGCCGTTGAAGGTCGACTGGAACTGGTCGACGATCGCGGTGGTGAAGGTATCGAAGCGGATGAAGACATAAAGCCCGTATTCGGCAAGCAGGTGCAGGCCAACCAGCAGCGAACCGCCGCAGATGGCCAGCCTCAACTGCGGCAGCACGACACGCGCGAAGACGCGCCAGGGTCCGAGGCCCAGCGCTGCGGCGGCATCTTCCAGCGCCGGGTCAAGCCGGCGCAGCGCCGCTGCGATCGGCAGATAGAGAAACGGGAAATAGGCGATGACGGAGACGAGCACGCCGGCCCAGAGCCCGTGCAGGCCGGGGATCAGGCTGATCCAGGCGTAACTGTGGACGAAGGCCGGGATAGCCAGCGGCGCTACCGACAGCCACGACCACCAACGGTTGCCGGGAAGGTCGCTGCGCTCGGTCAGCCAGGCAAGCGCCACCGACAGCACGATGGCGATCGGGACGGCCAGGACGACAAGCAGGATGGTGTTGACCAGGAGCGCGCCGACGCGAGGCCGAAAGATCAGCGCCACCACCGTGTCC